>JANXLW010000431.1 GCA_025354965.1 Betaproteobacteria bacterium | reverse complement strand
ATCTTCAGCACCCCGCCGGCCAACCCGGCGGTCGTGACGGGCCTGGGCGCGACGCTGATCGACTGGACTTTGGCTTACAACTTTGACCAGGCCGAGTCCCTGATCAACGGCACCACCGCGACCTTCACCGAGTCGCCGATGACCTTCATGACGCCGCCCAATCCCACCAACCTCCTCGCGCTGCGCAACCGTGGTGCCAAGCTGATGGTCTACCACGGCAGCGCCGATCCAGTGTTTTCCTACAACGACACGGTGTCCTGGTACAACGGGCTGGGCGCGGCCAGCGGGGGGGATGCCTCCAACTTCGCGCGCGTTTTCACGGTGCCAGGCATGAACCACTGCTCGGGCGGCCCGACCACCGACCAGTTCGACATGTTGACGCCCCTGGTCAATTGGGTGGAAAAAGGCCAAGCACCTGACAGTGTGGTCGCAACGGCGCGCACTGTGGCACAGAACGCAGACCTGGGCACCATCCCGGCTGGACGCACACGTCCTCTTTGCGCCTTCCCCAAAGTAGCAAAATACAAGGGCGCGGGCAGCCTTGAGGACGCAGCCAACTTCTCTTGTCAATAGACCGTTGGCTGGCCGTCAGCCGCAGGCCAATAGGCTGTCGGCAGGGTTGAATGCCTTGCTGACAGTGCCGACTTGACGGGTCTCAGAACCGGGTGATTGTTAAATTTCACCCGTGCGCCAGACCCGCCGCTTCCAGGCCCGCGATGCAAATGGCTTCGTCCTCATCGCCCGTGCCGCCACTGGCACCCACCGCCCCGATGATCTGGCCGCTGGCGTCCTTGATGACGACGGCACCGGTTTGCGGCAAGAACTTGCCTGCGGACGTGGCCGACAACGAGACAAAGAAGTTGGGGTTGTCTTTGGCGCGTTGCATCAGCACGCGGCTCGAAGCGCCCATGCCCACCGCGCCCCAGGCCTTGGCCCGGGCGATGTCAAAACGGAACATGCTGGCGCCGTCTTCGCTGGCAAAAGCCTTGAGGTTGCCCGACGCATCGAGTACAGCGATACCCATGGGTTTGTAGCCGGCTTCGCGAGCTTTGGCTACGGCCACAGTGAGGATGGTGTTGGCCTGGGCCAGGGTGAGTGCGGACATGATCTCTTTCAAAAAAACAGCAGGTGAAGAAAATTATCGGACAACGAGGGCAGAGGGAACGAAACGGGAATTCAGGCCAGGCCCGGGCCGGGTTCAAGCCGGTAGCCGCGTCAGCGCTTCAAAACCATATTTATTCATACTGCCAAACATGGGGCCGGCCGGGTGCGGCACAAAACGCGTGCGGCAGTCCAGCACGGCGGGCAGGCCGCTGGCCAGGGCGCGGGCCATGGCAGGCGCCACATCTTCTGCCTGCATGACGGTCTCGCCAAAACAGCCAAAGCCGCCAGCGATGGCTGCGTAATCGGTGCCATCCAGCGCGGTGCCCATCTCAAAATCAAGCTGCTTTCTTTGGCCCGCGCGGATGATGCCCCAGGCCGCGTTGTTGTGAATCACAGTGATGACGGGCAGCTTGTAGCGGCGCGCGGTGTCGAGCTCGTTGAGGGTGAAGCCAAAGGAGCCGTCGCCGGTGATGTTGACCACCGGCCGCCCCGGGTGCTGCAGTTGCAGCGCCATGGCACAGGGCAGGCCGAAACCAAGATGGCTCATGCCCGGCTCGTGAAAGCGCGTGCGGACATCGAGGACGGGCGTGAAGTCATTGCTCCAGAAGGTCGTGTGGCCGCCGTCATACACGGCCAGCGCATCGGCGGGCATCGCCTCGGCAATGGCTTGGGCCAGTGCCGCCGGGTGCATGACGTCGTGGGCCTCACGGGCCATGGCCCGCAGCCCTGCGTCATAGGTTGCTCGCACGCCGCGCATGCGGGCAAGCCAGTCGCTCTCGCAGGCGATTTGGGGCGCGTGGCCCATCGCGGCCAGCAGATCAGCCAGCGCTGCGCCTGCATCAGCCACCATGGCCACCTCATGCAGCGCGGGGGCACCCAGGGCCGACGGGTCGATGTTGATATTGATCAGCCGGTGGTGCCTGCGCGCCAGCGGCCCCATCTCGTCCCACATCCACGATGAATAGCGGCAACCCACGTTGAGGATCACGTCGGCCTCTTCAAACGCTGTTTTGACGGGCTGCCCCGCAATGATGCCGCCATGCCCAATGAAGTGCAGGCTGCTGCTGGGCACCACGCCGAGCGCCATTTGGGTTGGCACCACAGGCGCGTGCAGCAATGCCGCCAACGTACGAACCGCTTCTGCCGCGCCGCTGGCGACGACGCCGCCACCTGCCACGATCAAGGGCCGTTTTGCCGCGCGCAGCAGCGCTGCCGCCTGCGCTACTGATTCGGCAGCAGGCCGCGGCCCCAGCATGGCGCGGTAGCGCGCCGGGGCCAGTTCAAACTCGTCGTCGGCAAACTCGCAGATGCCAGCCAGCACGTCTTGCGGAATATCCAGATGCACCGGGCCGGGCCGACCGCCCAGCGCTTCGCGGAACGCGCGGCGCGCCAGCTCGGGGATGCGGCGGCCGTCGTGCACGGTGGCGTTCCATTTGGTGATGGGGGCCATCACGGCGCGCGTATCCAGGTCCATGAACATGCCACTGTGCGGATAGGCCGCTGCGCGGTGCTGGTTGGTGGTAATGGCCAACAAGGGAAGGTTGTTGCCGAAAGCCACACCCATGCCACTGGCCAGGTTGAGCCCGCCGGGGCCCATCTCGCCCAGCGCCACGGCCATGCGGCCCGAACCCGCATGGACTGCAGCGGCCATCATCGGCCCGGCTGCTTCGTGGCGTACGCCGACATAACGAATCGACGGCTGCTGGGAGATGGCATAGATCAGGGGTGCCAACTTGCCGCCCACAATGCCAAAGGCAAACGGCACTTGCTCTGCCACCCATATCCTCACCAGGGCCTGAGCCCCTGTCAATCGAATCATAGGGCTTTAGTCTTCTGCGGTGAAACCGGTCGCCTTGGCAATCACGCTCCAGCGATCAAAGTCACGCTTCACGATGCGGGCAAATTCATCGGCGGACTGGGTTACGGGTTGCAGGCCGTTCTTGGCCAAGGCTTCGACAAAATCAGGTGCCTGCAAGCCTTCACGCACGATGGCGTTGAGCTTGTTGACCATGTCC
>JANXLW010000397.1 GCA_025354965.1 Betaproteobacteria bacterium | reverse complement strand
GTCTGACGTGGCTCCCGGTCAGGATTGAAGCGAAGTATGGCAGCGCGGTAAGCTTTCATGTCGATAAGCTTAACCGCTCAGGACATCAAGGCAAGCTGCCCACCACACCTTGCACCAGCCAGTTCATTTTGAGAATCTCTTCATCGCTCAGCGTCTGGCCTTTGGCGACGACCTCCTTGCCCTTGTTATCGCGTATCGCCCGACGGGCGAAAAAGGGATGCAATTTGCCCGCCGCAATGTCATTTTGCCGTGCCAATACTTCTTGTTGCACAGTCTTGGGAACTTGGGGTCCAAAACCCTCAAGACGGATCATTCCTTCCTTTACACCTCCCCAAACATCACCAGTTTTCCAAGTACCGTCGAGCACTGCCTGTGCACGCTGGGTGTAGTACTTGCCCCACTGGTGGGTAACCGCGACGATCTGCGCATCGGGCGCAATTTTCCGCATGTCCGAGTGGTAGGCTACGGCCAGCTTGCCGCGCTCCTGCGCCGCCGCCATGACGGCCGAAGAAGCAGTATGAAAAGCAATCACATCCACGTTTTGATTGAACAGCGTCATGGCAGCATCGCGCTCACGCGTCGGATCGAACCAGGCGTTGATCCATACCACCTTGACCTCGGCCTTGGGGTTCACTGAACGCATACCCAATGCAAAAGCATTGATGCCCTGCAGCACCTCGGGAATCGGAAAGCCCGCCACGTAGCCGGCCAGGTTCGTCTTGGTCATGCGTGCGGCCGCGATGCCCGCCAGATAGCGGCCCTCGTAGTAGCGCGCGTTGGCAACCGCTACGTTGGGCGCTGTCTTGTAGCCGGTGATGGATTCGAATTTGACGTCCGGAAAATCCTGGGCAACCTTGAGCGTCGGTTCCATATAGCCGAAGCTCGGCGTGAAGATGAGCTTGTGACCGCTCGCCGCCAGATCACGAATGACACGCTCGGCGTCAGGACCTTCGGCGACATTTTCAACATAGCTGGTTTTGACCGATTTGCCCAAAGCCGCCTCGACAGCGCGACGGCCCTCATCGTGCTGGCGAACCCAACCGGTGTCGGTCAGCGGAGCCACGTAGACAAAGCCGACTTTAAGCGGCTCTTTGGCGACGCCAGCTGGCGCTACAGTTTGCGAAAAAACGGGAGAAACAAAACAGGTGGCCGCAAACGCGGCTACGAGGTTTTTGTACATGGTGGTCCTCTACATGGCTCCGGAACACAAAAAACAAGACCCGCCGGAGCAGCGGGTCTTGTGATGATTTTAACCGCGCGCGACTCGCTGCGTTTCAGTCGAACGTCTCAAATGCTGCGTTCAGACGATCGATGTACTGGTGCCTGAGCGAATCGTCAATGAAACTTGCCTCAAAGCTGTTGCGCGCCAGTTGGTAGGCTTGCTGGGCGCCCAAACCCAGGGCGGCAAAGGTTTGGGTGAAATTCTGGTTGATGTGGCCACCAAAATAAGCCGGGTCGTCAGAGTTGATTGTCGCTACGATGCCGGCCTCCATCATGCGTCCCAGATTGTGCTCAGCCAGAGCGGGAAAAACGCGCAGTTTGAGGTTGGAAAGTGGGCAAACTGTGAGTGGAATGCGTTCCTTTGCCAAGTGCGCCATAAGGGTCGGGTCATTGATGGCCTGCACGCCGTGATCGATACGCTCGACCTTGAGCACATCCAGCGCGCTCCAGATGTAAGCCGGTGGGCCTTCTTCACCGGCATGCGCCACCAGTCTGAAACCCAAGTCACGGGCACGGGCAAATACGCGGGCAAATTTTTCCGGGGGATGCCCCTTCTCGCTGGACGCCAAGCCCACGCCCAGCAACTTGTCACGCAGCGGCAGGGCTTGCTCCAGACTCTCAAAAGCTTCTTTTTCGCTCAGGTGGCGCAAAAAACAAAGAATCAAGGAGGCGCTGATGCCAAATTCGGCTTCGCCAGCAACGCAGGCGCGGTGCAAGCCGTTGATAACGACCTCTGTGCTCAGACCATGGCCGGTGTGCGTTTGCGTGTCGAAAAATATCTCGGCGTGGACCACGTTGTCTGCCGCGGCGCGAGCCAGATACGCGTGCGCCATGTCGTAGAAATCCTGCTCGGTACGCAACACCAAGGTGCCGGCATGGTAGATATCCAAAAAGTCCTGCAGGTTGTCAAACACATAGGCGCGGCGCAGTGATTCGACATCTGCGTAGGCCATCGACACGCCGTTGCGTTGCGCCAGCGCAAACATCAACTCCGGCTCCAGCGAGCCTTCGATGTGCATGTGAAGCTCCGCCTTCGGCATCAGCCGCAGCAGTTTGGGCAGTCGATCGAGAGCGACCGGTTTAATTTTCAGCATGAAGAATTGTCCGAGTTACACAGTCGGCCATGCAAAATTCATTTTTCAAAACGCACCCAGCACAGCGTGACCAAGAATCCGATTTTTGACCATCACGGCACCGGCCCAATTTCTCACGATTACCATCCACGAGCGCCCAAGCGTACCGTATGAGCTTGCCGTTGGGCGCTGTTTTGAGCGCAGCGCCTGCAACAGGCGCAAAAAAAGTGCCCGTATGCCCAGCCGGGCAATGGCGCGCAGCAGCCAGCGCAGGTTATAGCCTGCAGCACAACCGAGGGTGTGCAATGCATCCCCCAATGATCCTTGAAGCCAGCAGCGATCCATGCGGTTGTCGGACTTCAGGTGCCCGATGGCAGGCTCGACCGCCTGGCGCCGCTTGAGCCAGCGCTTCTCCAGCACACTCAGACTCTTGAACTTGCCTCTGTGAATGAGCGTCTTGTCCGGGTTGTCGCAATCCACCCCCCGAAAGCCCAGATCGACCACAACTTGCTTGAGCTTGACAGCCAGGTCCTGTGTGAGGATGCTGGCCTGCTCCAGCACAGCGCTCAGAATGTGACCGTCATACGGATTGCCTGGAAAAGTGCGTGCACCCAGCATCAAGCCATGCTGGTGTGAGACCACCACTGCGCTTTTGACTCCGAACTCGTAAGGCTTGCGGGCTTTGCCCTTGCCGATACATTCGACCTCCGGTGCATGCAGGGCGTAAAGCTTGTTCTTGTCGCTGCGCTGCTGGGTTCGAACTCGCTCGGCGCGTTCCAGCCAGGTGTTCAGGGACGTCAATGCCAAGACGTTGTCGGTGCTGCTTTGTGGCAGTTTGCGTTGCACTTCCCGAATGACGATGCCCAGGATGGTGCGCTGGCGTCTGAGTACACGTTTGAGTCGGCGAAACTGTTTGGCGTGGGCGTAGCCGCCAGCCTTGCGTCTGAGCTCTTTGCCTTCCTTGGCATAGGTCTGTTTGAGTTGAATGCCGACGCGCTTGGCTGCGCTGACAACCTTGTGCCGGGCGATCTCCAGCAAGCGGCTGTCCACCGGGTGGGCTATTGCCTTCTCCTGCACTGTGGTGTCAACGATCACCCGCTCCAGGTCCTTGGGTTTGACGGCATCTATTGCCACAGCCGTGTCGATGGTGGCTTTGAGCAGCAACTCCAGGCCGTCTTCACCGAGATCACGACGCAAGCGTCCGATCTGGGTGGCATCACAGGGCAGGCGGTGTTCGTAGTAGTCCATGCCGCTGAAGAATTGCCATAGTACGTTCTCGCTCCAGCGAACAACAAGTTCTTCGTCACTGAGGTTGAAGCTGTGCTTGAGGTACAGGAGGCTGACCATCAGGCGTATGGGTAACTTGGGGCGTCCGGCGTTGGAGCGGCCTGCACCCACCAAAACCTCGGTGGTACCAAACATGTCTTGGGCTTTGAGGACTTCACCGGCGCGGTTCTGGTGTTCAAACTTCTGAGCTACTGCCGCTTCGATCTGACTCCAAGGCAGCCGACTTGCCAAAACTGCCAGGGGATCGTTCAAGTTGATCATGGCGTCAATGCGGCTGCGGAAAAAGTCGATTGGCTGCATGTCGAAATCCCTCAGAAAGTATCTCTGTCATTAACGTTTTCCGGGGGATTTGGTGGACACGATTTATACAAAAAAGCTAGATTTTATGCGGGTTGCAGGGGTTTTGCAGGGCCGACTACACAAGATGACGACGGCCTGCCGGACTTTAACAAACGAACCTGGATAGAGAGTCGGTAACGTGTGAAATTTGCCAATTTTTTGTGCAACGAAAAAAAACCTAGCGAAGACGTGGTCTTCAAGAGTTATTCATCAAGTTATCAACAGGATAGGTCACAGAGTATGTGGGTAACCGCTCTGAAGTGTTTCTATCTTCCAGCGCCGCAAAATTACAGCGCCCTTGATTCAACGCAACATTTATTGCGATAGCGGCTTGAATTCACTTATCAACAAGCGTAAGCACGTAAACGTCATGAATGCAAACGCCTTGACCAGATAGAAATATTGATCCAGATCAGAGAGGCTGCTTTTCGGAAATGACGCGCCAAGTTCGGCGACAAGGACGTCGCCATGACGTCAGTTGCGCCACTGCCAACCCCATTGATCCGATGTCATGAGCATCATTTCGTGAGTGAAAAGTTCTACATGGGCAAAGAGCAAGTCAAACTGCCAAACGGTCAACCTTTGAGCGTGCGTCGGCCAGATGCAGTTCCAGGCTGTCAATACAGGGGGAGAATCGCGCTGAGAACTCATTGTCAGATCGGAAGCGTGCCAGATACACCGTCGCCAGTGTGACCGCGTGAAGCCATACTCTCGGCGACACAGCAGCGTGCAGCGTTGCCGGATTCAGGGTATCGGTTAACGCCCCTCCTGTGCGAGGCTGGAAACCCATGGGGAGCATGTCATAAGCTGGCGCCAGCGTGTAAGGGCGCCCGTGCGAGCTGACAAAAGACAGGTTGCCGTGATGCATATCCGTATTGCCAATAAGCGTGCCGAAGGCGTACAAAAGGGCGGCACCCTCATGCGCCTCTGGATGGATATGCCCCGCAGCTGCCAACGCCGCAGTGACCACGGGCCAGGGGGCGGGGGCGATTGCAGTGAATTCAGCGTCAACTGCGGCAAGCGAAAACAGACCGCAGCGACCTCGGGTGCCCACTCGGTCAAACCTCTCTACTTCGAGGAAGCGCTGGTTTCCAAAGTCGATGATTTCAGAGCGCGCAGCAGCCACCCCTGATTCTGAAAGTGTTTGCAAGGCATGGTGCTCGGCCAGCAGCAGATCGCGCCAGCGCTCGGTAATCGGGTTCTCGTCTGGCAATGTGAACTTGACAATTTGGTGACTGCTCCCATCCACGGTTTCAGCGTAGGCTGCGAATTTTGGTTGCTCACCGGCTGCGGATGACCAGGTCTCCCCGGTGTTGGCAAGTTCATTGGCCAGACGAGCATAGGCCGCGCCCTTTTGATGGAACGGGATGGCAACGGGATCAGGGGAATTTACAAACCTGTCGCGCGCAAGATCCCCCAGGAGAATGTTTCCTACCGCATCATGGCCATGCGCCAGCAGTGCTCGCATGGCATGTGTGTCCGACCACTCCGCAATGCTGGCCGGGAGTCCCAGCGACTGGGCATGCCGAATTGCGTAGGCTCTGCCCATGAATCCTTGAGGTCGCATGTCCAGGAGCCACCACGGGAACCCCTCACTGTGCAGGGTCGTTCCATCTTCTTCCAACATCACAAAACCATCAGGTCGCACCGGGACCAGTACGCCTAGACATTTGATCTTGCCGTCTTCGCCGACGCGATAAACAGAGGCGTCTTCGATGCCCCGCATCGCGTCTCGAATGGCGTACTGAATAGATCTTGCGTTACGAATACGAACGACGTCAGTACCCATTGCTGCAATAGTGCGTGAAAACGTGGGTTGGCTGACCTCAATCTTCTCCCTGATCTGCTGAGCGTCCGTCGGGCCAGAGGCAAGCAGCAGACGGACACGGTCGGTGTGGGTGGCCATAAAAATGAATAGCTAAATGAATATTTTTATGAATTGTATATTGAATTCAATTACAACACATTCGACGTGATTGAATTTGCTGCATAAACTAACAGTTGTTGACGTAAACCGCGCATTTCAGGGGGAAAAGCCAAAAAAAATCCCAACCGGATAAGGGTTGGGATTAGGGTGAATGGTGGAGTTGGGGGAATATGAAGCTTCGTTCGGAAGGATGCGGAAAAACCGGGAAGTTACCCAAGAAATACGGACATTTGCGGGTCACGGAATGGCCAACAAAGCCTTGATCTTTGCGCGTACCTGAACCATGACCACAGGTGGTACGGCACTCTTTTTCTTTGCATGCCGTACTTTCCAGTCAAGTGACTTGACCTGATCAGAAAGCACTGCGCTTGCGACATCATCGACCTCTGTCACCACCTCAAATGGATGCCCCTTAATCTTGGTACTCATCGGGCAGCAGACCATCAACCCGGTCTTTGCGTTGTAGCTCGCAGGACTGACAACCAGCGCCGGTCGATGCCCGGCCTGCTCATGCCCAGCCTGGGGGTCAAACTCCAGCCAGACGACATCACCAGCATCTGGTACATAACTGCGAGTTACCATCAAAACGCCTCTTTGCCAATCGGTTTTCCGAAGCTGACCTCGGCATGCGAGTTCTGAACCGTGATGCCGCTAAGCAGTTCGTTCAAGTCATATTCAATCTTCCCCGATGGTTCAATGACGATGCGCCCCCGCGTGACGACGATATTCACTTTCTGCTCAAGGCAAAGTTCAGCGTCCCTCAGCGCAGACATTGGTAAGCGCAAGGCCGGGCTGTTGCCCCACTTTCGAATAACGGCTTCCATGATTTAATCCCCACAAAATGTTTCTACATTGTAGACACGTCGCGTAAAAAAATCAATCAGAGTGATGGCTCCGACCGATCAGCATGCGCTGCCTGATTAAATTGAAATTTTCTGAACGGAGGACCATTTTTCAGAGCAAAACTTTGATGCTCTCTGTTCTCTGAATCGGGGCGGGTTCCGTCGCCTACCAATGCAAAAAAGACTTGCTTGATTCATCCGCAAGTAAGTCATTGATTCATAACAACATTTCTAGTTTCCTTGCGGACTTCGTGGCAGATGGCAGCGCCGCATTTGGGAGACTATTGGCCGCTAGAGAGCAGAAAACGGCCATTTTTAGGGATTCACCAAAAACCGTGAAGTCCGCAGGAACCCTCGGGAGCCCTTGTAAACACGCGGGTGTAGGTAAGAAAATACCAACCGCAGACGCGGTTGGATACTTTATCTGGTGGCGTGTGGCTGACCAAGCGTTTTGTGGACTCCCAAGATTAAAAGCAATGGCGCGGGATTGCGAGGAACGGTGCGGGTTTCGCGTCAATTTGCATCCGTTTCTTCCGCCATACGGTAGCCCATCGCCCGGTAACCTCGCTGGCGTTTTTCCCACATCCGCAGCAGCGCTGGGTGACCGGTATCCACAAAATCGATGATGCGCACGTCGGTCTTGGTGGCGTGCTTGCGGTGCAGTCGGCCTGCGTATTGCTGCAATGTTCCCTTCCACGAAACCGGCATTGCCAGCACCAACGTGTCGAGTGGCGGGTGGTCGAATCCTTCTCCGACCAGTTTGCCGGTCGCCAGCAGAACACGCGGGGCATCGGGTGGCAGCGCATTGAGTTCCGCAATCAGTATGGCACGCTGCTTTTTGGATATCCGCCCGTGCAGGACAAACAAGGATGGCACCTTGCCGTCCAGGGCGGTTTGGATAGCATCGAGATGTTCGGTGCGCTCGGTCAGCACCAGCACCTTGCGACCCTGGCCATAGGCGTTGATGACCTCGACAGCAATCGCGTTCGTTCGGGCTTGGTCAATGGCAAGGTGCCGAAAGACATCCTGAATTCCTGCCTCCGGCGGCAAATCAATCCGCGAGTGCAATGTGCAAGGCGTGACTGCCAGATCGTGTGGCGCACCCG
>JANXLW010000444.1 GCA_025354965.1 Betaproteobacteria bacterium | reverse complement strand
GTCCTGCCTGGTACTGGCCGAGGCGGTGAAACAGCCGGGTTTAACCCGCCGTCACGCCGCGCTCAGGGTGGGGGAATTTGAGGTGGCCAAAAGTGGGGGAATTTGGGTGGCCATCAGGGTCTGAGCTTGCACTGCAAACAGAAGCTTTCTGCACTGAAGTCATACATCTGACGACAAAGATGTTGGCAGATCGAATGACCGCTTTTCAAATCCCTGACTTTGGTGAACGACCGCTATACGCATCGGCGTAGGACAGCTTTGGGTCGATTGCACCAGTTCATCCCGCACCATACCGGCCGTTCATGGCTGGTTTGCCAGCCATGAACATCGATTGTCCGGTCTCGGCCGTACAGCGGCCATATGAGTCGCTGCCTGTCGGATGTCCGGTAATGGTCGCAGCAGTCACTGCGGCCGCCGAAGCCGAGTGACTCCGATCAGCCTAAAGCCGCCTGCTACCCCCGTTCAAGTAACACAGGGGCTATAAATACAAGATTGTGTGGTAGCCGTGTTGTCGCTTTTGCGGCGCCACCCCACGCCGATCTAACGGTGCTGCCGGTTGACCGGACGTTGCGTCACACGGTCACTGGTGCATAGCTTTTACGGCACCAGTTGCTCCGGGGTGTGGGTGGGGCGGATGTCGGGGGCGATTTCAAAAAGCGAAGCGCATGAGCCCCCGGCGTCCGCCCCGCCCGCACCCCGGAGTCACGGATGCGTGCGCAGACGTGCCGCGGCTTCGCGCAGGCAGGCGGCCGTGGTGTCCCAGCCCAGGCAGGCATCGGTGATGGAGACGCCATAACGCAAGTCTTGCGCTCGGCCGAGTTTTTGATTGCCTTCGAACAGGTTGGACTCCAGCATGACGCCTTTGATGCTGCGGCTGCCGTCGGCGATTTGATGCACCACGTCTTTCAGCACCAGCGTTTGCAAGGCGTGATTCTTGCGCGAGTTGGCGTGACTGCAATCGACCACGATGTTCACCGGCAGGCTCGAAGCGGCGAGTGCCGCCTCGGCTTCAGCGACGGCCACCGAGTCGTAGTTGGGAACCGTGCCGCCGCGCAAAATGAGATGGCCAAATGCGTTGCCCCGGGTTTGCGTGACCGCCACCTGACCGTCGCCATTGATGCCCAGAAAAGCATGCGGCTGGGCAGCCGATAACATGGCATTTATCGCCACATCCAGATTGCCATCGGTGCCGTTCTTGAAGCCGACCGGGCTTGACAGACCGCTGGCCAGTTCGCGATGCGTCTGGCTCTCAGTGGTGCGCGCGCCGATCGCGCTCCAGGCAATCAGGTCGCCCAGATATTGCGGTGTGATCGGGTCCAGCGCCTCGGTGCCGCAAGGCAAGCCAAGGTCATTCAGATCTACCAGCAAGCGGCGCGCCACGTGCAGACCTTCGTCGATGCGAAACGAGTCGTCCATGCGCGGGTCATTGATCAGGCCCTTCCAGCCGACGGTAGTGCGGGGTTTTTCAAAATAGACGCGCATCACGATGAAAAGTTGCTCTGCCAGTTCGTCGGCCAGGGCTTTCAAACGGTGGGCGTATTCAAGGGCGGCTGTCGTGTCGTGAATGGAACAAGGCCCCACCACCACCAGCAAGCGCGGGTCTCGCCCGCTCAGGATATCGGCCAACGTACGCCGCGTTGCGCTGACAGTCTGGGTGGCCTGTGCGCTGGCCGGAATGTCTTCGTGCAACTGGCTCGGTGGCAGCAAGGTGCTCTGCCACACAATGTTCAGGTTTTCAAGGGCGGTGGGGAAAGTCATGGTGGCGATTTTAGGAGCGCATCATCCAGCACCTCAATCCAGTGCCGCACCGGCGTGCTGGTGCCGCTTTGCAAGTGCGAGATGCAGCCCATGTTGGCAGAGACGATCAGGTCAGGTTTTGCCGCGTCAAAAGTGGTATTCAAGTGGCCCAGTT
>JANXLW010000366.1 GCA_025354965.1 Betaproteobacteria bacterium | reverse complement strand
TGACCACCGGCTTGCCCAGCGTCTCGAGCGTGCGAAAGTTCTTTTTGACCAGCTCGATTTCGGTGAATATGGCCGTCGCATCCGAGGCTTGAAGGCGCATGGCACCCTTCAGATCGGCCCCGGCAAAAAAAGTGGATTTGGCGGACGCCAGGATGATGCCCTTGATGGCATCCTTGTCCTTCAACACCTGTGCTACCAGTGCCGACATGTCTTGCTGCCACTGCAGGCACATGGTGTTGACCGGTGAATTGGGTTCGTCAAAGGTGACGGTGGCAACGCCGTCTTGCAGTTCGTAGTGGATGGTTTTCATGGTGTATTGTTATTGCGGGCTTGATCCGCAATCAGGTAGGTGAAAGACGTGATGGATGCTGCCCGATGCAGATTGCTTTCGCGAGTCCAGGTCCAAATCCCAGGCCTGCGGGAGCCAAGGGCGCCGCAGTGGGTGACTCCGCGAATGTCCCCCGGCCTGCGGCCTCCTCCTTGATTTGGCAAAACCCCAAGTCCACGCTGCGCCAGCCACTGCATCACCCTCGGCAACAAGCATCGGTGTTCGCATACTTCGAATACCAACACTGCATGCAAGATCAGGCTGTTGGGGCGCTCAGCGCAGCGGCATAAAGGAGGACGCCGAAGGCGGGGGGACAGCCGCGGAGCTGAGTGCCCCAGCAGCCTGATCCACCCGCCAAGCTGAGCCGAGTTTGGCTTTGGCCTGTCATCATGTCGTGAAAAATCCATAATCAGTTGAAGACAGAACTGGCTCACTTTACGTAGCTGCGGTCTGTCCAGCACAGTTATTAACAACGTTCAACGATGGTGGCAATGCCCATGCCACCGCCGACGCACAGGGTGGCCAGGCCGTAGCGCAACTGACGCCGGTGCAACTCGTCAATCAGGGTACTCAAAATCATGGCGCCGGTGGCACCCAGCGGATGGCCCATGGCAATGGCGCCACCATTGACATTGACCTTGTCGTGCGGCACCCCCATCTCTTTCATGAAACGCATCACCACCGCAGCAAACGCTTCGTTGACTTCAAACAGGTCCATCTGGTCAATCGTCAGGCCCGCCTTGGCCAGTGCCTTGCGGGCGGCCGGCATCGGCCCTGTCAGCATGATGGTGGGGTCGGCACCGCTGAGTGCCGCGGCCACAATGCGGGCGCGCGGCGTGAAGCCATGGGTCTTGCCAGCGGCTTCAGAGCCAATCAGGACCGCGGCGGCGCCATCGACAATGCCGCTTGAATTGCCGGCGTGGTGCACATGGTGGATGCGTTCCACTTGTGGGTAACGGGTCAGGGCCACCTGGTCGAAGCCCATGCCGCCCATCTGCTCAAAGGCCGGTTTGAGTGACGCCAAACCCTCCAGCGTGGTTTGCGGTTTGATGAACTCGTCCTGCGCCAGAATGACCTGACCCAGAAAGTCTGTCACGGCAACCATCGAGCGGTCAAAGTAGCCATTGGCACGGGCATGGGCGGCGCGCTGTTGCGACGTCATGGCGAAGGCATCGACATCCTGGCGCGAAAAGCCTTCCAGTGTGGCAATCAAATCGGCGCCAATGCCCTGCGGTACAAACGCGGTTTGCGAATTAGTCTCAGGGTCCATGGCCCAGGCGCCACCGTCCGAGCCAATCGGCACACGGCTCATGCTTTCAACGCCACCGGCCACCACCAGGTCTTCCCAGCCGGAGCGCACTTTTTGCGCCGCCATGTTGACCGCTTCCAGACCCGAGGCGCAAAAGCGGTTGATCTGCACCCCTGAGCAGGTGAAATCCCAACCGGCCTTCAACGCTGCCACTTTGGCAATGACGGAACCTTGCTCGCCAACTGGTGACACGACGCCCATGACAACGTCGTCCACTTTGGAGGTATCAAAGTCATTGCGACGCTGCAACTCGGTCAGCACACCAGCCAGCAAGTTGATCGGCTTGACCTCATACAGACTGCCATCTTTTTTGCCTTTGCCGCGCGGGGTGCGGATGGCGTCATACACAAATGCTTCGGTCATGGGAGCTCCAATTCAGAATTGCCGGAATGCAGTATATTGCTTTTAGCAAAGCAATTGCTTTGTATAAATAAGCCCCATTGACATGCCCACAGTTCTCAGTATTCAGACCGCAAAAGCGCGTCGTGTTCAAATCGCGGAGCGCTTTATTCTCACGGCCATTCACAAACTGCCAGTGGCTGGCGCAGTGCCGGTTTTACCGCTGGGCCTGGCCGGCGACGAGCAGGCTGATCTGTCGGTGCATGGTGGTCTGGACAAAGCTGTCTACGCTTATCCTTCTGAACACTATCCGTTCTGGCAGAAAGCTCGTGTGCACGCTGGACTGACTCGCATCGACGATGCTCTTGCGTTTGGCGCGGTCGGCGAAAACCTGACGCTGCAAGGTTTGTTGGAGAGTGACGTGTGGGTTGGCGATGTGCTCCGGTTTCCCAACTGCGAATTGCGTGTCACGCAGCCGCGTGAGCCGTGCTACAAATTCAATGTGGCGATGGGTTTTGCCGGTGCCGCCAAAGCCATGGCGAAGGCGGGCTACTGCGGGTTTTATCTGGCAGTGAAGCAAAGCGGCCACCTGAGCGCCGGCGAGTCGTTTACCCTGGTGGCCGGCCCCAGACGGCTGCGTATCAGCGATTCATTCAAGGCCAAGATGTTCAAGCACTTGCGATAAGGGTTGCTATTTGAGCGTCCTTGTCGAGCCACAGCCGGTGCACCCATTGCTGGTAGGCCTCACGCACGGCCGGGTCGCCGGCGTAGTCGCCTTGCACCAGATGCTGGGGTACCGCAAGGGACCGCACCCGCACAATGACGCGTTTGAGTCTGCCTTTTAAAAACTCTGTGAATTGTGGCGCCCCATCCGGGTAAACAATGGTCACATCGAGAATGGCTTGGAACTTGTCACCCATGGCATTGAGCGCCAATGCCATGCCACCGGCCTTGGGTTTGAGCAGATGTTGGTAGGGCGATTTTTGTCGCAAGTGTTTGGCGGGTGTGAAGCGCGTGCCTTCCAGAAAATTCATGACGCTGGTCGGAATCAAGGCAAATTTTTCGCAAGCTTTGCGGGTGGTGGCCTGGTCTTTGCCCCGCATTTCGGGGTGTTTTTTCAGGAATTCTTCGCTGTGGCGACGCATGAAGGGAAACTCCAACGCCCACCAGGCCAAGCCCATGACGGGGACCCAGATCAACTGTTGTTTGAGAAAAAACTTGAGCAGTGGAATGCGCCGGTTGAACAAGTGCTGCAACACCAGAATATCGACCCACGACTGGTGGTTGCAGTTCACCAGGTACCAGCTGCGGTGGTTGAGCCCGTCAATGCCCTGCACATCCCAAATGGTGCGCTGTGTCAGACGCATCCAGCCACTGTTGCCGGCGATCCAGCTCTCGGCAATGTGCAACAGAATCGGGTCGATCAGTAGCCGCATGCGGTGCAGCGGGATGATCAGTTTCAATAGCGCAAATATCAGCAGCAGTGGCACCCAGAAAAATACATTCAGGGCCAGCAGCAGGGCGGCTATCAGCCCGACCAAAGGGGAAGGCAAAAAATTGAGCATGCCGTATGTTAATGCCGTGCACCTGGCGTGCGCCATTGAGGTTGCAGTTGGAACGAACAGCCTTTCGAGTAGTTGAAGGCCTGCGCAGGACTGTTGCCGACCCGAATGAAATGAACGGCTCAGAGTGGCAGTTTGTCCGCAACTCTTTGTCAATCACGGCACTGTTCGTCAGTCACTTGTGGCTTACAAACTGATTACTTTGTTGATCTGCATCACTGTATCCATCTTAAAAAAAGTGAAACTGTGCGTCACGGGTTCACAAGAAAAACCGTATCAACGGATAGCCAATCAATCAATTTGAAGCAACGTTACCGCGTACATATACCCAACTTGATTGTTGGTGTGCTGCTGCTCGTCAGTGTCGCAGTTTTTGCAGTCAACGCTCATAGAATTGTCACAGCCGAGGAATCTGAGGAAGATTTCAGCAAGATTCTGGTTTTGTCAGAAGCCTATATCAGTGGACTCCAAAAGACCCAGCTGCATTTGCATCAGTACTTTCATGAAGGCGATGAGCAGTCTCTGGATCGCTTCAAGCAGGAGCGTGAGCGAAGCGTTAATCGGCTGGCCACATTGCGAGAGCTGATTGCCGAAGATTTTGCAGAATTAATTCCACAGATTGCGCCAGCGGAAGGGCTGCAGCGCGACTATCTGAAAGCTCTCGACGAATCGCTTGCTCTCAACGCATCAACCAAGGGGGAACTGTCCGGGAACGGTCCTAGCTCGGCAAAGAGTTCCCAAAAGCTGTTTCAAATCGAGTTGGTTTTGGACCAGATTCAGTCTGGCATTAACCTTGCCAGAAACGATTTGAATGACCGGGTGGCGCTGAACATCAGGCTTGCCGGAATCAGCATAGCATTCGTTGCGATTTTACTGATGATCATTCTTGCCATAGGGTTTCGGGTAACGTCACGCGCACTTGCCACAAATCGTCGCCTTGCAGCCAAGTTGGAACAAGAGGCGACCCATGATGCGTTGACCCATTTGCCGAATCGCCGAATGTTTCTCAAATGGATTGACCGAGCCCTTGCTGACGCCGGCCGCAATCAATTCTCAACCGCCTTGTATTTCATCGACCTTGACGGATTCAAAGCAGTCAACGACCGCCTCGGACATGACGCAGGAGATGAGGTACTGCGGGCGGTGGCAACACGGTTCCAAACACTTCTTCGCGAGTCCGACTTGCTTGTTCGCTTGGGCGGCGATGAATTCGCGGTAGCGGTTACCCATGCCAATGACAATGCCAGCCTGTCAGTACTTGCTGGGCGAATGATTGCATCACTGGACGCGCCCATTCCCATCGGTCCGGAAGAGGCCAAGGTCGGTGCAAGTATTGGAATTGCCGTGTTCCCGCGCGATGCGAACAACTCTGATGAATTGCTAAAGGCAGCAGACGCTTCGATGTATCAAGCGAAGCAAGGAGGCAAGAATCGGTATTGTTTTTCTTCTGCGGACAAAGCCTTGTAACCGTGTGAAATGACCTGACCCTGGGACATAGAACCAATTCGCTGCAAAGCCGCACAGTAAGTAGATGGCACTGCAATCACCCTTCCAAAGCCATCTCGACACCATGCAACACAACTCATTGAGCTATTGGTGAAATGTCCGGGCTGATGAGGCGATGTACAAAGCCAAGAATGCTGGTCGAAACCAAGTCTGGGTTCAAGCCGAGTGTGAAGGCCAGCAACCGGAGGACCCGACGACGGTCATTCGTTGAATGTCGCTTGTCGCAGCATTGCGCCCGTTGATGGCCGAGTCAGGACGGTCGGTATAGGTCACGAGGGAGTGCATGCAAGAGAGTTGTGGTAGGCATTTCCTGGCACAAAAACGTACACTCAAGCCATGCTCCTGTTTGCCCCTTTATGA
>JANXLW010000361.1 GCA_025354965.1 Betaproteobacteria bacterium | reverse complement strand
ATGATTTCATTGGCGCTGGGCGTCGAAGGAAGTCCTTTCTTCTACAGCAAGTGGGCGCTGGTCTTTACGGCTTTTGTCGGCGCCAATCTGTTCCAGTCTGGCTTCACCAATTTTTGTCCTTTGGGCATCATTCTTAAAAAGCTCGGTGTACCTGAGACAAGAATTGGGTGTGCCAACCGAGATTGAAATTACCCCGCACCCCGCTGCTTTTTCCAAGGAGTTTTCATGAGTGAAACCAGTGTCGATGTTCAGCTCAAGCAAAAGCAGAACTATCAGTTCGATATTCACTTTGGCGGAGATATTCCCGTCGTGATGGGCGATGAGCCCGCGCCGCTGGGAGCCGGGCAGGGTCCCTCACCGGTACAGCTGCTGGCGGCGGCGGTGGGCAATTGCCTGTCGGATTCCTTGTTGTTCGCCCTGCGCAAGTTCAAGCAGGCACCAGAGCCGATTCACTGTGATGTACACGCCGATGTCGGCCGCAATGCCGAGGGGCGCATGCGTGTTCTGGCAATGAAGGCGGTGTTGACGCTGGGTGTGCCCGCCGCTTCGCTGGAACATCTTGATCGCGTGTTAGGGCAGTTTGAAGCTTTCTGCACGGTGACACAGAGTGTTGGGCTCGGCATCCCGGTTAGCATTGAAGTGGTTGATGCGCTGGGTGTGCGGCTGAAGTAGCCCATTGTTCTTAAGGAGATAGCGTGACTGTACTTACAGATGTGAACGCCCGAACCGACGTGCTCAATCGCCTGCGCCGTGCCGAGGGGCAAATTCGGGGTGTGCAACGCATGATTGAAGAGGGCGAGAGTTGCCTCAAGATCGGGCAACAATTCTCGGCCGTGCGCAAAGCGCTGGACAGCACTTATCTGCGCATGACCATGTGCTTTATGGAACAGGAACTGGAAGCTTGCATGCAGCCCGACGAAACGCAGAAAGCAGGTTTGGAAGGCATGCTCAAAGACATGGAAACACTGCTCGCCCGGATGGGGTGATGCCATTGTCGGTCTGGGATGACGACGCGATCACGCCTCCGCCCAGGCAAATCTCGCCGTCATACAGCACCGCAGACTGTCCAGGTGTGACGGCCCATTGAGGCTGCGAAAACGCCAGGCTGAATACATCTCCGGCGCCCGCCGCCAGTGTGCAGGGAGCATCGATTTGGCGATACCGTGTCTTGGCTGCCAGCAGACCCGCCGCCGGGGCCGAGCCTGCAACCCAGCTGGCGTCTTGTGCCTGCAACGCATTGGATTGCAGCCAGGGGTGCGCGTGCCCTTGCACCACCCACAGCGTGTTTTTTTCCAGATCCTTGCGCGCGACAAACCAGGGCGCGTGCTCACCACCGCCTCTGTGTGCGCCCTTGGCTTTAATGCCGCCGATGCCCAGTCCCTGGCGCTGGCCCAGGGTGTAGAAGCTCAAACCCACATGTTGACCAATGGTGTGCCCTTTTTCATTCTTGATCGGGCCGGGTTCTCTTGCGATATAGCGGTTCAAAAAGTCCCGGAACGGCCGTTCGCCAATGAAGCAGATGCCGGTGGAGTCTTTCTTCCTGGCGTTCGGCAGACCGATCTCCAGCGCAATGCGGCGCACCTCGGTCTTGTGCAAATCGCCTACTGGAAAAAGCGTTTTTGAGAGTTGCATCTGATTGAGCCGATGCAGAAAGTAACTTTGGTCCTTGGACGGGTCCAGACCTTTGAGCAGCTCGTATTTCTCTGTAACCGCGTTCTGACGCACCCGGGCGTAATGCCCGGTGGCAATTTTTTCGGCACCGAGGCGCAGCGCATGGTCCAGAAAGGCTTTGAACTTGATTTCGGCGTTGCACAAAATGTCGGGGTTGGGCGTGCGTCCGGCCTGGTACTCGCGCAGAAATTCGGCAAACACCCGGTCTTTGTACTCGGCGGCAAAGTTGACGTGTTCGATCTCGATGCCGATCACGTCAGCCACCGCGGCGGCGTCCACAAAATCGATGTTGGAAGAGCAATACTCGGAGTCGTCGTCGTCTTCCCAGTTCTTCATGAAAATCCCGATGACCTCATGGCCTTGCTGTTTCAACAGCCAGGCGGTTACTGCGGAGTCCACACCACCGCTTAGGCCGACTATGACCCTGTGACTATTGCCCTGCTTGTTCATAGGGGTGAGATTATCCCCGCCGTGACTTAGCCGGCCGCAGGCAAGCCAAGTACCCCGCAGTGCGGTCACTTCCGCCCGGATCAAACCCGGATGGGAGATTGCCCTTTCGTTGATCCACATCATGCATGACCTGGACAGAAACAGGGGTAAATTCAGTTAAGCTCTGCGTCGCAGTGCGTACCGGTAGTTGCTATCGGCGAGGCGCCGCACAAGTCATTGCAAATATCAAGTTGAGGAGTTGCTTCATGCAAACTGGCGTACCTGTTGGGTCGACATCGGGAACTACCCCTGTCGGCGTTGCCCCCGAGACAAGTAAATCACCGCAGCGCATTGGTGTTCCACGCGAGGTTTTCCCAGGAGAAAAACGCGTCGCTACGGTGCCCGAGGTGGTGGAGAAACTGATCAAACTGGGCTTTTCCGTTGCTGTCGAATCTGGCGCTGGTGAAGCCGCCAATTGCAGCGACGAGTCTTACCGGGCCGCTGGCGCCACCATAGTAGGCGACGCGGCCCAGTTGTGGGCCACTTCTGACATTGTCTTCAAGGTAGGCGTGCCGACGACCGAGGAAGTCGGGCTCCTGCGCGAAGGCGGCACCCTGATTGGTTTCATCTGGCCGGCGCAAAACCCTGAGTTGATGCAACAACTCACGGCCAAACGCGCGACCGTGCTAGCCATTGACGCGTTGCCACGTATGCTGAGTCGGGCCCAAAAGATGGACGCCCTGACCTCACAGGCCGGCGTCGCCGGCTACCGCGCCGTGATCGAGGCCGCCAACGCCTTCGGTCGCTTCTTCAACGGTCAGATCACGGCTGCGGGCAAGGTGCCGCCAGCCAAAGTCTTCATCGCCGGTGCCGGCGTGGCCGGCCTGGCTGCGATTGGCACCGCCGCCGGCCTGGGCGCCATCGTGCGCGCCAACGACACACGTGCCGAAGTGGCCGATCAGGTCGTGTCCCTGGGCGGTGAATTCGTCAAGGTCGATTTTGAGGAAGAAGGCGGTGGCGGTGGCGGTTACGCCAAGGTGATGAGTGAGGGCTTTCAAGTGGCCCAGCGCGAGATGTATGCCAAGCAGGCGCGCGAGGTGGATATCATCATCACCACGGCGCTGATCCCCGGCAAGCCCGCGCCCAAGCTGATCACCGCCGAGATGGTGAAGAGCATGAAACCCGGCAGTGTGATCGTCGACATGGCCGCCGAGCGGGGCGGCAACTGCGAGTTGACAGTGCCCGGTCAGGCGGTGGTGAAGCACGGAGTGACCATAGTAGGTTATACCGATCTAGCCTCGCGTCTGGCCAAGCAATCGTCGACGCTGTACGCCACCAACCTGTTTCGCCTCACCGAGGAGCTGTGCAAGACCAAGGACGGCGTCATCGACGTCAATATGGAAGATGATGCCATCCGCGGTCTTACCGTTACCAAGGGCGGCACCATCACCTGGCCAGCGCCGGCACCGAAGCTCGCCGCGGCGCCCGCAGCCGCGGCTGCAAAACCGGTGGCAGCACCGGCAGCCAAGAAAGGCGGACATGGTCACGGCGGCGGTGGCGAGCCCATGGCTGGCAACAAGCTCGCCATCATGTTCGGAGTGGCAGCGGCTTTGTTTTGGCTCATTGGCGCCAGCGCACCAGCAGCATTTTTGTCGCACTTCACGGTGTTTGTGCTGGCCTGCTTTGTCGGCTACATGGTGGTGTGGAACGTCAAGCCGGCTTTGCACACGCCGCTGATGAGCGTCACCAACGCCATCAGCAGCATCATTGCCATCGGTGCCCTGGTCCAGATTTCACCGATTGCCGGGGCGGTTGACCGCCCCAATGACTGGATAACCTGGGTGGCAACGGCGGGTATTGTGCTCACCTCCATCAATATGTTCGGCGGCTTTGCTGTCACCCAGCGCATGCTGGCCATGTTCCGTAAATAAGGGAGACGACTGATGTCTGCAAGCTTAGCAACGGTCTCCTATATTGGAGCCACCATTCTTTTCATCCTGAGCCTGGGAGGTCTGTCCAACCAGGAAACCTCGCTGCGTGGCAACCTCTACGGCATGATCGGCATGACCATCGCCGTGCTGGCGACGGTGTTCGGTCCGCAAGTGACCATGTCGGGTATTCCCTGGATCATCGGTGCCATGGTGGTGGGCGCCGGCATTGGCCTGTATGCGGCGCGTACTGTGCAAATGACTCAGATGCCTGAACTGGTGGCGCTGATGCACAGCATGGTCGGTCTGGCCGCCATGCTGGTTGGCTTCGCCACCTACATCGATCCGGAGGCTTCAAGGGGCTTTATTGGCGCCGCCAAGTCGATTCATGAAATGGAGATCTACATCGGCATCCTGATCGGTGCCATTACTTTCTCCGGCTCCATCATTGCATTCGGCAAGCTGTCGGGGCGCATCAGTGGCAACCCCATGCTGTTGCCGGCTCGGCACTGGATGAATTTGGCAGGCCTGCTGGTGGTGATCTATTTCGGGCGCGAGTTTCTGCATGCCGAATCTCTGAGCGCCGGCATGACGCCATTGATCGTGATGACGGTGATCGCGCTGCTGTTTGGCATTCACATGGTGATGGCCATCGGCGGCGCCGACATGCCAGTGGTGG
>JANXLW010000360.1 GCA_025354965.1 Betaproteobacteria bacterium | reverse complement strand
CGCGCGGCATGCACATCGACGACTTTGCGCCGAACCTGAGCTTCTTCTTCTCCAACGGCATGGACCCCGAATACACCGTGATGGGACGTGTGGCGCGGCGCATCTGGGCGGTGGCGATGAAAGAAAAGTACGGCGCCAACGAACGCAGTCAAAAACTCAAGTACCACATCCAGACCAGCGGGCGCAGCCTGCACGCACAGGAAATCCAGTTCAACGACATCCGCACCACTTTGCAGGCGCTGATCGCCATTTACGACAACTGCAACAGCCTGCACACCAACGCCTTCGACGAAGCCATCACGACGCCGACCGAAGACTCGGTGCGCCGTGCCATGGCAATCCAGCTCATCATCAACCGCGAGTGGGGCCTGGCCAAAAACGAGAATCCGTCACAGGGTGCCTTCATCATCGAAGAGCTGACCGAGTTGCTGGAAGAAGCGGTGCTGTCGGAATTCGAGCGCATTGCCGAGCGCGGCGGCGTGCTGGGCGCCATGGAAACCGGTTATCAGCGCGGGCGCATTCAGGACGAGAGCATGCACTACGAGATGCTCAAGCACACCGGTGAGCTGCCCATCATCGGCGTCAACACCTTCCGCAACCCGCACGGCGACGCCGTGCTGGACAAGCTGGAACTGGCCCGCTCCACGGATGAAGAAAAACAGAACCAGCTCAAGCGCCTGGCCGACTTCCACGCGCTGCACGCCAAAGAGTCACCGGCCATGCTCAAACGTCTGCAGCAAGCCGTGATCGAAAACAAAAACGTGTTCGAGGTGCTGATGGACGCCGTGCGCGTCTGCTCGCTGGGTCAGATCACCAATGCCCTGTTCGAGGTGGGCGGGCAGTACCGGCGCAATATGTAGCGAACGGGATGTTGGATGACACATGCGTGTGTGGGCCGAGGGCGCCGCAGCGGGTGACTCCGCGAATGTCCCCCGCCCCTTGGGCTCCTCCTTACTTTGGCAAAACCCCAGGTCCACGCTACGCACCCACTGCATCGCCCTCGGCAACAAGCGTCGGTGGTTCGGGCTGCAAGCTCTTGCTCGCGAAGGGCGGTAACTCGTGTGGACATATTTGCGGCACGGCTGTAGTGCATGTACCAAGACAAGGCTGAAAGCCGTCTTCAGGGGGGGTCGATGCCCGGTTTATCGAGCAGCGTCCAATATCCTGAACAGGTTCTGCTGTCGGGAGCGATGTGTGGGCACAGCACCAAAACAATCTAGAGCGAATGTAGTCACTCATGCGCGAATCTCAGGCGCTTGCTGCAAAGATTAATACCGAGGTAGCCAATGCATAAAGCGCTCGAATGCGTCTATGGATTCCACTACAGGCGCGAGAAGCTGAGCGATAGTTTGCTTTGGGGGAGGCGCCTGCAGTCCCATATTCGGCATCTGTAGGGGACTCTGCGGTGGTCCGTGCCGACATGAAATCTGCGTCACTGGTGCCCCGGCTTATGGGTCAACGCACACGGTGCCTCATTGTGAATTTGTGTTGAAATTACATAAAAATATAAAAAAGTCGCGACTATTTGATAAATATATTTAAAATAGTCGAATGAAACGCTATTTGGACGACCGCATTCGCCAGGATCTGCTGAAGAAAATGGTGGTGCTTACTGGCCCGCGCCAAGTCGGCAAGACAACCTTGAGCCAACAGTTGCTAAGTGAATTTCCGGGTGGGCAGTACCTGAATTTTGATGTGGCGGCACACCGGGCCGTCATTCAGGCGCAAAGCTGGCGCCAGAGTGCACCGCTGCTGGTGTTCGACGAAATCCACAAAATGCGGGACTGGAAGAGCTGGCTCAAGGGGGTTTATGACGGTCGGGCGCCGGGCCAGTCGGTGCTGGTGACGGGAAGTGCACGCATGGACACTTTTCGGCAGGCGGGCGAATCACTGGCCGGGCGCTTTTTCAGCTTGCGTCTGCACCCCATATCGGTTCGCGAGTGGTGCGAGGCTACCCGGGCGTCACCCCACGCCGCGCTCACGCATCTGCTTTCAAGGGGCGGATTTCCAGAACCGGCCCTGGCTGACAGCGATGCCGATGCCCAGCGCTGGCGCAGCGACTACTTTTCTGGCTTGGTACGTGAGGACGTGCTGGAGTTTTCGCGCCTGCACGAGGTCAACGCCATGCGGCTGTTTGCCGAGATGTTGCGTTCACGGGTGGGCGCGCCGCTGTCCATTGCGTCTTTGGCGCGCGACCTGAATCTGTCGCCGGTGACGCTCGCCAAATACCTGGACATCCTTCAAGCTCTGTTCATCGTGTTCGTGGTGCGCCCCTGGCATCGCAACATAGCCCGCGCCACGCTGCAATCGCCCAAGGTTTACTTTTATGACACCGCTCTGGTGTTGGGCGATGACGGCATTCGGTTTGAAAATCTGGTGGCCTGCCACCTGATGAAGAACGTGCAATGGCAGCAAGACACGCGCGGCGCTGCGGTTGACCTGCACTACATCCGCACCAAGGATGACGCCGAGGTAGACTTCTGTCTGAGCGCGGGCGACACCTTGACCCATTTGGTCGAGTGCAAGCTGTCTGCTGCCAAACCCCACCGCACCCTGACCCGGTTCGCCACCGAATGGCCGCAGGCGCAAGCCTTGCAACTGCTGCGCGAATGCAAGGTTGAGGCTGACATCGGTCGTTTGCAAATTCGGGACGCAGCGCCCTGGCTTGCGGCGTTGGATGTGTGAAAATCAACCGCCTTTTTTGCAGCGCTTGCCGGGGTTTTTCTTGTTGTTGGTGGCGGTACCGCGTTCCAGGCTGCGCAGTTGGCCCCTGCCAGCGGTAAAGCACACACCTTTGGGTGGCACGGGGCGGGGGGTGGCCTTGCGTTCGGCTTCGGTACGGAACTCTTTAGACATGCAATAACTCCATTGATTTGTAAAAACGAAACCCCGCGATTATCCCCGAGCGGTGCGGTGGCCGTCTTTGGCCAGCAGTTCGAGGTAAAACGCAGCGCCCCCGTCCTTGGCCACGGCGTCGATCAAAGCGGTAATGGTTGCAAAATGAACCACGGTCGCGTTTTCCGCAGTGGTGCCGAATTTGCAATCAAAGTCCCAGAAATCCACACCTTCCGGCAAAGGTTTTCGTCTTTGCCGTTTGACATATTTTCGGATTTCGTGCTTGGTGGCTTCCAGCACGCGGTCACGGTGTTTGCCTTCGATGTCTAATTGGAATGTTTTTTTCATTGCTGCGATTATCGATGCGACCGGTGCCCCTGCACCAGACCGTCACCTTGCAAAGCTTCTGTTTATGCCATTTTCCCCACTCGGTTTGTCGCCTGCTCTGCTACGGGCCCTGAGCGCCAAAGCCTATCCGGCGCCGACACCGATTCAGGCGGCTGCCATTCCGGTCGCCTTGCAGGGCCGCGACGTGCTGGCCCGCGCGCAAACCGGTTCCGGCAAGACGATTGCCTTTGCGCTGCCCTTGCTGCAGCAATTGGAAAATGCCCCGACAGCCAAGCCACGGCGCCTGCGCGCGTTGGTATTGGTGCCTACGCGCGAGCTCGCCACGCAGGTGGGCGAGGAGATTCGCAGCCTGGGCGCGCAGCTGGCGCACGCGCTCAAGGTCTCCATCGTGTTCGGCGGTGTCTCCATCAATCCGCAGATGATGCGTTTGCGTGGCGGCACCGATGTGGTGGTGGCCACACCAGGGCGTTTGCTGGACCTGGTGGCGCACAACGCACTGGACCTGTCAGGCGTTACGACGCTGGTGCTCGATGAGGCGGACCGGCTCTTTGACCTGGGCTTTGCCGAAGAGCTGACGTGCATCCTGGCGCTATTGCCTGCACAGCGGCAAAACCTGTTTTTCTCGGCCACTTTTCCGCCCGCGGTGCAGGCCCTGGCGCACAAGCTGCTGCACGATCCGGTGCGCGTCACAGTGCCATCCGAGCCGCAGACACAGCCCGATATTGCGCAGCGGGCTATTTGCGTGGACGCAGGACGGCGCACGCAACTACTGCGGCATTTGATTCAACAAAATCATTGGAGCCGGGTGCTGGTTTTTGTCGCCACCAAACATGCGGCTGAAATGATTGCCGACAAATTGCGCAAAGCCCGCATCAACGCCGAGCCTTTTCACGGCGAGTTGAGCCAGGGCAAGCGTACGCAGGTGTTGGCGGATTTCAAGGCGTCACGTCTAAAGGTCGTGGTTGCCACCGATGTGGCGGCCCGCGGTCTTGACATTGCGCTGTTGCCGGTGGTAGTGAACTACGATCTGCCGCGCTCGGCATTGGACTACACGCACCGCATCGGTTGCACCGGCCGCGCCGGGGAGAGTGGTGTTGCCTTGAGCTTCGTCAGTGTCGACAGCGAAGCGCATTTCCGGCTGATAGAAAAACGCCAGCAGTTGAAATTGACGCTCGAACAGGTCGAGGGCTTCGAGCCGTTGCAGACGGTCGGCGCAGCGCCACCATCGACCGGTGGCATCAAGGGCAAACGCCCAAGCAAGAAGGACAAGCTCAGAGCAGCCGCACTTTGACGCTCTTGCCTTTGATCCTGCCGGCATTGAGCTTTTGCATCGCCTGTAGCGCGATATCGCGTTGCACTGCCACAAAAGTGGTGAACTCGGTGACATTGATCTTGCCGATCTGTTCACGGCTGTAGCCGGCATCAGCGGTCAAGGCGCCCAGCACGTCGCCGGGGCGAATTTTTTCTTTGCGCCCGCCCAGAATCTGCAGTGTCACCATCGGCGCTAGCAGCGGTCCTTTACCAGTGGGTATCAGTTCATCCAATTTGTGCCAGACCGAGGCGCTCTTTTGGTACTGTTCGATCCTGCCGACCGATCCCATCTCGGGCATGCTGGCCAGGCTTAGTGCCAAGCCCGATTCACCAGCCCGGCCGGTACGCCCGATGCGGTGCACATGGACCTCTGCGTCGGGTGTGATGTCGACGTTGATCACCGCTTC
>JANXLW010000440.1 GCA_025354965.1 Betaproteobacteria bacterium | reverse complement strand
CTGGGGTGACGTTGTCTAGGGACATGATGGAGACTTTGGTTTGAGTTAAATCAGAAAGATCTAAGGATTAACCCTGATTTTACTGACTCAGGTCTTGCGGCCATCAAAAATGGGGATTTTCACGGTAAAGTCCTCCGGTTGGCCAATCGCGCGTTTCAATTCCCCATTGATATTTAGCGGCGAGGAAGCAACGCAGCGGTGGTGCCGCTTGCGTTGCACCACTACTCAGCGAAACAACGACAGGAGATTCATATGACAGGCAATTCGGCGCTGATTTTGGCGCTTGTTTGCGGGTTCATCGCCGTGGCATACGGCTTTTGGGCACGCAGCTGGATTCTTTCCCAGGACGCCGGCAATGCGCGGATGCAGGAAATTGCAGCCGCCATTCAAACCGGCGCTGCCGCTTATCTAGCACGGCAATACAAGACCATTGCCGTTGTCGGCGTGGTCTTAGCCATTCTGATAGGCGTCTTTTTGGACTCTACAAGTGCGGTCGGCTTCGTGATCGGTGCGGTGCTTTCGGGCTCGTGCGGCTTCATCGGTATGAATGTCTCCGTCCGCGCCAATGTACGCACGGCACAGGCAGCCACCAAGGGCATTGGCCCGGCACTGGACGTGGCCTTCCGCGGCGGCGCCATCACCGGCATGCTGGTGGTGGGTCTGGGACTGTTGGGCGTCACCGGTTTTTACTGGTTTTTGACAGGTAACGGCAATCTGACGCCAGACAAAAACCTGGCGCAACTGCTTAATCCGCTGATTGGTTTTGCCTTTGGTTCCTCACTGATCTCGATTTTTGCCCGTCTAGGTGGCGGCATTTTCACCAAAGGTGCGGATGTTGGTGCCGACCTGGTGGGAAAGGTCGAGGCCGGCATTCCCGAGGACGACCCACGCAACCCGGCTGTCATTGCCGACAACGTGGGTGACAACGTGGGTGACTGCGCTGGCATGGCTGCCGACTTGTTTGAAACTTACGCCGTCACGTTGATTGCCACCATGGTGCTGGGCGCCTTGCTGGTGACCGGCGCCGGCACCAGTGCAGTGGTTTATCCGCTGGCGCTCGGTGCCGTGTCGATCGTGGCCTCTATCATTGGCTGCTTCTTCGTCAAAGCTTCGCCTGGCGTGAAGAATGTCATGCCTGCTCTTTATAAGGGTCTGGCGGTCGCGGGTGTGCTGTCGCTCATCGCCTTCTTCTTTGTGACGCAGTGGTTGATCCCGGACAACGCCATCGCGGCAACCGGCAGTCAGATGAAGCTGTTTGGTGCCTGCGCCGTCGGGCTGGTGTTGACCGCCGCCCTGGTGGTGATCACCGAATACTACACCGGCACACAGTACGCACCGGTCAAGCATATCGCGCAGGCCTCCACCACCGGCCACGGCACCAACATCATTGCCGGCCTGGGTGTTTCCATGCGCTCCACCGCCTGGCCGGTGATCTTTGTCTGCATTGCCATCTATACCGCCTATGCTCTGGCTGGCTTGTACGGCGTTGCCATTGCCGCGACCTCCATGCTCAGCATGGCCGGTATTGTGGTGGCGCTGGATGCCTACGGTCCGATCACCGACAACGCCGGTGGCATTGCGGAAATGTCTGAAATGCCCAAGAGCGTGCGAGACATCACCGACCCGCTGGATGCTGTGGGCAACACCACCAAGGCCGTGACCAAAGGCTACGCCATCGGCTCTGCCGGTCTGGCAGCACTGGTGCTGTTTGCCGACTACACCCACAAGCTCGAAGCCTACGGCCGGCACATCACGTTTGACCTGAGCAACCCGATGGTCATTATCGGTCTGTTCATCGGTGGTCTGATCCCCTACCTGTTCGGTGCCATGGCGATGGAGGCTGTCGGCCGGGCGGCTGGTGCTGTCGTGGTTGAAGTGCGCCGTCAGTTCCGTGACATCAAGGGCATCATGGAAGGCACCGCAAAGCCCGAATACGACACCGCCGTCGACATGCTGACCACGGCCGCAATCAAGGAAATGATGATTCCGTCACTGCTGCCCGTAGTGGTGCCGATTCTGGTCGGCTTGATCCTCGGCCCGGCCGCTCTGGGCGGCCTGCTGATGGGCACCATCGTGACCGGTTTGTTTGTCGCCATTTCGATGTGTACCGGCGGCGGCGCTTGGGACAATGCCAAAAAATACATCGAAGACGGCAACTTTGGCGGCAAGGGTTCCGAAGCGCACAAGGCAGCCGTCACCGGCGATACCGTGGGCGACCCCTACAAGGACACCGCGGGCCCGGCTATCAACCCACTGATCAAGATCATCAACATCGTCGCGCTGCTGATCGTGCCCCTGATGATGAAGCTTCACAGCGGTTAACTGATATAACATCTGAGCCAAGGCCCGCCTCGGCGGGCCTTCTTATTTGCCAAGCAAGCATTCCCGACACCGGGCAGGGTGGCAGTCGCGTGCGAGGTCAGCGCGGATCAATTCGAGCCAGGCCCGTTGCACTGCTAATATTCGTGAAAACGGTATTTAATGGGAACAAAGTTGGATCAACTAAGCCTTACTCCTAGCCTGCTGTCGCTGGCCCTGCTCGCTAGTGGCTGTTCAAATATGCTGCCCCGTGTGCACAGTGAGTCGTCTCCGTTTAAAAACTTTGAAGGAGCACGCACTGCCATCGACTCCCTGGTTCCGATGAAAAGCGATGTAAAAGAATTGGCCAAGCTCGGTATCGATCCGGTGAAGCAGCCCAATATGACAATCCTGACGCACGCTGACATCGTACGACGATTTGTTCCCAGTGCATTGCTCAAACGGGAAGACCTCGATCAAGGCGTGCTGGCTTGCCTCGAAGCACGTGATGCCTGTCGCGGATGGGAGATCACTGCATCGGAACTATCCAAGGCTAGAACCGGCAACTTCTTTGCAGACTTTACCAATTTTTCGCGTCGCTCGGAGACCACCGGGTGGCGTTTCAACGCATTGGTTTTGCTGGTAAACGAGGTCGTGGTCTACCGCGCTTGGGGTGGACAGCCCAATGTCAACGAAGTCGAAGTCAACACCAATCCCCTCGGTCCACTGCAGGAAATGGGTCCGACGATCATGACGAACCGATGAGTGCCTCCCACGGAAGATGACCTGTCGTAATGGAAAATCACATTCATGCAATTTAACTTCATCTCGAACGCCTCGGTGCCATCCTCGTCAGGTCGCACCATTGCCATGCTGGACCCTTCGGATGGACAGACGTATGACGAGATCCAGCGCAGCAACGCGTCCGATATTGATCTGGCGGTGCGCGCTGCCCGTCAAGCTCTGGACAACGTCTGGAGCAAACTCGGTGCTGCCGAGCGTGGGCGACTGCTCATGCGCTTGTCCCTCAAAATCACTGAGCAGGCACAGGAGTTAAGCGCAATCGAACAGCGCGACTGTGGCAAGCCGACACGACAGGCCAGGGCCGATGCCACTGCGCTGGCCCGTTACTTTGAGTTTTATGCCGGAGCCTGCGACAAACTTCATGGTGAAACCATTCCTTACCTGGACGGCTACAGCGTTCTGACCTGGCGCGAGCCACATGGTGTCACGGGTCACATCATCCCGTGGAATTACCCAATGCAGATATTTGGCCGCAGCGTCGGCGGTGCATTGGCGGCTGGCAATGTGTGCGTTGTCAAACCAGCGGAGGACGCCTGCCTTTCGCTCATTCGGGTCGCGCAAATTGCCGCTGAAGTAGGATTCCCGGCTGGTGTCATCAACATCGTCACCGGCTATGGTCATGAAGTGGGTGACGCCTTGGCGCACCACAGCGGCATTGACCACATCAGCTTCACGGGTAGTCCGAGGGTCGGCACTCTCATCCAACAGGTGGCCGCTGAGCGTCATTGCCCGGTCACCCTGGAGCTCGGCGGAAAGAGTCCGCAAATCGTTTTTGCCGACGCAGACCTGGATGCAGCGGTTCCTGCGATCATCAACGCCATCGTGCAAAACGCCGGACAAACTTGCTCAGCGGGTTCCCGACTGTTGGTGGATCAGGCCATTTACGAGCGTCTTTTGCTGCGTTTGGGGCAAGAGTTTGAACATCTGCGTGTCGGCCCGGCTCGGCTCGATCTCGATTTGGGTCCCTTGATCCGCCAGAACCAACTACAGCGTGTTTGGGATTTTTTAAGCGACGCACAGGTGGCAAATATCCCCGTCGTGGCGCAGGGAATAGTTGTCGAGGAATCGCCCCAAAGCGGCTTCTATCAGGCTCCCGTCCTGCTGCGCGACGTGCCATCCGGGCACCGCCTGGCACAGGATGAGGTGTTTGGCCCGGTGCTCTGCGCAATGTCATTTCGCGACGAGGATCAAGCAGTGGAACTGGCTAACGCTACACAATTCGGTTTGGTTGCCGGCGTCTGGACAGCTGACGGCGGACGTCAGTTCAGGATGGCCAAACGCCTTCGAAGCGGTCAGGTTTTCATCAATAATTACGGCGCCGGTGGCGGTGTCGAGCTGCCTTTCGGTGGCGTCAAGTCCAGTGGCTACGGTCGGGAAAAAGGGTTTGAAGCGCTACACGGATTCACCACACTCAAGACGGTGGCAATCAAGCACGGTTAAATATTGCAAGACAAAGAGCTTTTGATATACATTAATTCGAAAATCGGAAAATGACATGTTTGACTTTTTGAGAAACAAACGGCAAAAAAATGAATTGGGTGCCAGTGTGACGCCGAGCTCGGTCGCTACCAGCAGCACCTTGCAGCGCCGCAATATTCGACGCGAGTTGATTCGGGTCGTCTTGAAGGACACGTTGCGACTTCATGGCATTCCTTTCGACTGGCTTGCCTGTGAAGTCATCATCATCCCGATAACGCATGGTGAAGAAGAACTGCGGATTCAACTCGTTGTCCTGAAATGGAAGGAGCAACTGCTGCGCTACGCACCCGCTTTACAACAACAATTGCTACTCGGGTTGGATCGTTTCGATCCCTCAGTTGACCATTCAAAATACATTGTTTCGTGGCGGTTTTCACCTGATTGCGGCTATCCTTTCAGTCGTATGCCAGACCCAAAATTCTGGCAAAAAGGTGCTGTCCCGCCAGCCTTTGAAGAACCTGAATCTGTGCTTGATCGACGCCACACCCGACGGCCGCCCATCATTCCCAAGTCGCGTCCGTCATCTGCCGGTTCCATGGATCAATCGGACGATTTTTTACCGACCCATCACATTCCGCTGAGCTAGTCAGGCAGCTCCTCATTCGAAGCCGACAGTTCTTCGAGTCTTCTCCAACCCAGCAGCATCAAGGCGGTTGACCATGCGCGTTCACAATAAGTCCATCATCGTGACCGGTGCTGGTGGGGGCATTGGTGAGGGTATCGCGAAACGGCTGGGCGCGGAAGGAGCCAAGGTCATCGTCAACGATGTCAACGCAGCGATGGGTAACAGGGTGGTCGCAGAAATTGTGGCCGCAGGTGGCAACGCTTCGTTCTTTTTGGCCAACGTCACCAAGTCCGAAGACGTCCGGGCGCTGGTGGCCGCTGCGGTCCAGCGTCATGGCCGGCTGGACGTGATTGTCAACAACGCAGGCTGGACGCACCGTAATCGCCCTGCTCTGGAAGTAACCGAAGAAGAATTCGACAAGTGTTACGCCGTCAACGTCAAAAGCATTTATCTCTCGACAATTCACGCCACACCGGTGTTCCGCTCCCAAGGTGGTGGCAGCTTCATCAACATTGCTTCCACCGCCGGCGTGCGTCCGCGCCCCGGTCTGACCTGGTACAACGGCTCCAAAGGCGCAGTGATCACTACCTCCAAGTCTTTGGCGGCAGAACTCGGTCCCGACAATATTCGGGTGAATTGCATCAATCCGGTCTTCAACCCCGACACCGGGCTGGCAACGGAATTTGCTGGCGGACCGCTGACTGAAGAACGCAAGGCCAAATTTCGCTCCAGCATTCCGTTGGGCCGATTTTCCACCGCACTGGATGTCGCCAACGCTGCTTTGTACCTGGCCAGCGACGAAGCCGCTTTCATCAGTGGCGTATGCCTTGAGGTTGATGGGGCACGCTGTGTTTAAGCCTCAAACGAAGACTCGACGCCACCATGACTGAACGACATATGCGGCGTGTTGTGCCCTTACTTGACCAGCGTTCATCTTTGCCGCGCACGCCTGACGCCGCCTTTTTGTCCAATGCCAAAATCATCGCCAATGGTCTGCTTTCCGACACCCGCGGACGGCCCCTGCGCGATTTGCGCATCAGCGTTACAGATCGCTGCAACTTTCGCTGTAATTACTGCATGCCTAAAGAAGTCTTCGACAAAGACTATTCATACTTGCCGCACAACGCGCTGCTTACTTTCGAGGAAGTCACCCGTGTTGCGAAGGTATTCGTGGCACATGGCGTGCAGAAAATTCGCCTGACTGGTGGTGAGCCTCTATTGCGCAAAAATATTGAGCGACTGATTGAACAATTGGCGACGCTGCGTACCGTTGAGGGTTTACCATTAGACTTGACACTCACCACCAACGGCTCTCTATTGGCGCGCAAAGCCACACTTCTCAAGACGGCGGGCCTGCAGCGCGTGACGGTCAGTCTGGATGGATTGGACGACGCGGTGTTCCGCAGCATGAACGATGTGGACTTTCCGGTGGCCGACGTGCTGGCCGGCATTGAAGCGGCGCAGGATGCCGGTCTGGGTCCGATCAAGATCAACATGGTGGTGAAGCGCGGCACCAACGAGCATGAGATTTTACCGATGGCACGACGCTTCAGAGGCAGCGGCATCGTGCTGCGCTTTATTGAGTACATGGATGTCGGCGCCACCAACGGCTGGCGCATGAACGAGGTGTTGCCATCAAGTGAGGTGGTCAAACTCGTTCATACCGAATTGCCGCTGGTGCAACTGGAACCCTCTGCGCCTGGCGAAACCGCGGAGCGTTGGGGCTACGCCAACGTGAGTGGCAAGCACGATGTGGCAGCCGGTGAAATCGGTGTGATCAGCAGCGTGACGCAGGCATTCTGCGGCGACTGTAATCGTGCTCGCCTGTCCACCGAAGGAAAACTGTATTTGTGCCTGTTTGCCTCTCGGGGCTACGACTTGCGCTCACTCATTCGCGCCCAGGCATCGGATGCTGACCTGGCGTCCGCGATCGGTCATATCTGGCAGAACCGCGGCGACCAATACTCCGAGTTGCGCAGCGCCATGGCAGCTGACAATGGAAACGGACAACGCCGTGTTGAAATGAGCTATATAGGCGGCTGAGGTGATCAACCCTGATGACATTACCGCTCTGATTCTGGCCGGCGGACGTGGCTCCCGCATGGGCGGCGTAGACAAAGGCCTGGAGACTTTCAAAGGCATGCCCTTGGCGCTGCACGCACTAACGCGTCTGCAAATCGGGGGGGCTGTAGGGTCAATCATGATCAACGCCAACCGCAATCTGGCCGCTTATGAGTCTTTTGGTGCCTCGGTCTGGCCGGATGGACTGGCCGATTACGCTGGGCCACTGGCGGGTTTTCTGACCGGGCTTGAACGCTGCGAAACGTCGTTTCTGGTGACAGTCCCATGCGACACGCCACTGCTGCCGCTGGATCTGGTGCCAAGGCTGGCCAAGGCCTTTGAGAATAAGGGCGACGCCGATATTGCAATGGCCGCGGCTGCCGAAATCGATGAGAACGGCCAGTCACAAGTTCGCACCCAACCTGTTTTTTGTCTGTTGCGTGTGGCGTTGCTGGAAAGCCTGGTGAAGTTCACGCAGAGCGGTGGGCGCAAGATTGACGCCTGGACCGCCCTGCACAAAACAGTGATCGTGGCGTTTGACTTGCCAGGTGACGACCCCCGTGCATTTCTCAACGCCAATACGCTGGCTGAACTGCGACAGCTGGAAAACACCTGAGAATGAAAACCGTGGATGCAATCGCGGCTGAGTTGGAAGGCTATGATCCGTTTGCCTTGAGCGTCAGCACGGTAAACGCATTTTTGTCAAAGTTGGTCGAACCCGTCGCTGACGAAGAAAGCGTGACTCTCGTCCAGGCTCTGGGCCGCGTACTGTCCCAGGATCTGATCTCCCCCATCAACGTGCCCCCGCACGACAACTCGGCCATGGACGGCTATGCTTTTGATGGCGCACAGCTATCGGCACAAGCGCCTTTGAACCTGAAAGTGGTAGGAACAGCATTTGCCGGAAAAGCCTGGCAAGGCGTGGCCCGATCAGGCGAATGCGTAAAGATCATGACCGGGGCCATCATGCCCACCGGGCTCAACACTGTGGTGCCGCAAGAGTTCGTGACCCGCAGCCCAGACTTCCATGACATGGCTGTCGTCATCCCGAAGGGCTTGCTTCAAACCGGTGACAACCGTCGAAAACTTGGTGAAGATCTCATTCAAGGCCAACCTGCGTTGCGCAAGGGGCAACTGCTCACGCCTGCGGCAGTTGGACTGCTGGCCAGTTTGGGAATTGAACAGGTTTCGGTGTGGCGCAAACTTCGAGTCGCCTACTTTTCTACCGGGGACGAGATTTTGAGCCTTGGGGAGGCACCTCGAGAAGGCGCCGTGTACGACAGTAATCGATACACCGTCATGGGTCTGCTGATGCGCTTGGGCTGCGAAGTGATTGACTTGGGTGTGGTGCGCGACCAGCCGGCGTTGCTGGAGGCAGCATTCATGCGCGCAGCGGGCGTGGCGGATGCCATTATCACCAGCGGCGGTGTCAGTGTCGGAGAAGCCGACTACACCAGGACGATGATGAAAAAATTGGGAGATGTTGCGTTCTGGAAAATTGCAATGCGACCGGGCCGCCCAATGGCTGTGGGTCGCATTCTTAAAAATAAATCGGTATCGTCTGACGCGGCTGTGCTATTCGGTCTGCCAGGCAACCCGGTGGCAGTCATGGTGACTTTTCTGGCTTTTGTGCGTCCCGCCTTGCTGCAGATGATGGGCAGCACTGCGACACCAGCCCCGCTGCTCCAAGCACGCAGCCTGACACCTCTGCGCAAAAAGCCAGGCCGTACCGAGTACCAGCGTGGCATTGTCGCTACCTTGTCAGATGGGGCGCTGGGCGTCAAAGTCATAGGCAACCAGGGCTCGGGGGTACTGAGTTCGATGGTGCAGGCCAACGGTCTGATTGTGCTTCATCACGCGCAGGGGGATGTCGCTGCGGGCGACCAAGTTGCTGTGATGATGTTTGACAGCGTGATCTAAAAATCATGCCAACCTTCGTCCCCTATACTTACGTCTTTGATTTTCCGGGCGCCACCAGCCAATGAACAGGTTTGCCCCAACCCCGTTTGTAAAAGGAACTAGAGTGCGAAACAACCTACCCCGAATCCTGGTGTCCTGTGCCTGCGCACTGAGCCTGGCCCTGCCCCTGACAGCGGCGCTGGCGCAAGCGCAGCCGGCCACCCCCCCTGCAGCCACAACCGCGCCGCCAGCGCCTGAGGCTGCGACCCCCGGCAGTGCGGCCGAAGTCAAGGCCCCCGATGCTGCTGCCAAGAAAGGCGCCGACGCCCTGGACAACCCCTACGGCATCGAAGCCCTGTGGAAGAACTCCGACGCCGTCACCAAAACCGTGCTCTTGCTGCTGCTCATCATGAGCGTGGGCAGCTGGTACATCATGATCGTCAAAGTCCTGGAGCAAGCCAAGATGAACCGCCAGGCCAAGGCCGCCGCGCGCGACTTCTGGTCGGCCGGTACCGTGTTGCAGGGTGCTGCCGCGCTGGATGCCAAAAGCCCGTTTCGCTTCATGGCCGATGCTGCCAGCAACGCCGTCAAAAAGCATGATGGCCTGATGGGTCATGTGCCGCTCAACGACTGGATCGCCATGGGCATCCAGCGCGCCGTCGAGCGCATCCAGAGCAACACCCAGGGCGGCCTGGCCTTTTTGGCCACGGTGGGCTCGACCTCCCCGTTTGTCGGCCTCTTCGGCACCGTCTGGGGCATCTACCACGCCCTGACCGCCATCGGCATCTCGGGCCAGGCCTCCATCGACAAAGTGGCCGGTCCGGTCGGTGAAGCATTGATCATGACTGCCATCGGTCTGGCCGTGGCGGTGCCCGCCGTGCTGGCCTACAACTGGCTGGTGCGCCGCAACAAGGCCGTGATGGACGATGTGCGCGCCTTCAGCAACGACTTGCATGCGGTGGTGCTGGGTACCATCAAACACAACTGAGAGAGCGTTTATGTCCATGAACGTAGGCGCCAGCGAGGACGGTGACGACGCCGTCATGTCGGCCATCAACACCACCCCGCTGGTGGATGTGATGCTGGTGCTGCTGATCATCTTTTTGATCACCATCCCGGTGGTCACCACCTCGATTGCGGTGGCCTTGCCCAAAGAACGCGTCGAAGTGCGTGAGACCAAGCCCGAGAACATCATCATCTCGGTCGATGCCGCCAGCAACATCTACTGGTACGAGGCGCGCATCAACAATGTGGACGCGCTGGTCGACAAGCTCAAGAAGGTCTCGCACTTGAAACCCCAGCCCGAGGTGCAGGTGCGCGGTGACCTGAGTGCGCGCTATGAGGGGGTTGGCAAGGTGCTGCTGGCGTGCCAGCGCGCCGGTATTGTCAAAGTGTCGTTTATCACCGAGCCGCCGCCGCTGGGTGGCTGAGCCCAAGATAAAACAATAAAGCAATAGAACAATAAGACAGAAGGAATCTTCCCATGGCCATGAACGTAGGAAACGCCAACGCCTCGGGTGAGCCCGAGGTGATGATGGAGATCAACACCACGCCGCTGATTGATGTGATGCTGGTGCTGCTGGTGATGTTGATCATCACGATTCCGATCCAGCTGCACTCGGTCAACCTGGAGATGCCGGTGGGCACACCACCGGTCAATCTGGTCAAGCCGGAGAAGGTGCAAATCGATATTGACGACAAAAGCGTCGTCTATTGGCAGGGTTTGGCGGTAGGAGCCGGTGAGCTCGATGACAAGATGAAGGCGCTGGCGACGCAGCAACCCCAGCCCGAGGTGCATATCCGTCCCAACAAGGCCTCGCAGTACGCTGTCTTTGCCAATGTGCTGTCGAGTTCCAAGCGCCTCGGTCTGACCAAAATCGCCGTCATCGGCGCGGAGCAGTTTGTGCAATGAATACACTGGACTTGGATTACCGCTACGACTCCAGGGATCCCTCAAGACGGATCAAGGGTTTGATCATTGTGGTGGCCTTGCATGCGTTCCTGGGCTATGCGCTGGTCTCGGGCATGGCCAGAAAAGGCTTGAACTTCATCAAAAAGCCGCTCGAGGCGGTGGTGATTCAGGAGGTGATCATTCCGCCACCACCACCGCCACCGCCCAAGAAGATCGAAACACCCAAGGAGATGACCAAGACGGAGGCACCGCCGCCGCCTTATGTGCCACCGGCCGAGGTGACGCCGGCGGTGACCTCCAACGCGCCGTTCATTCAATCGACCCAGGTGCTGCCCACCGCGCCGGTGGTGATCGCACCGCCGCCGCCGCCGGCGCCAGTGGTCATTGGACCCAAGCGCACTACCATCGGGCTGGCCTGTCCGACCCAGGTCGCCCCGGAGATGCCGCGCAAGGCCATACAAGATGGCACCGAGGGTGTCGTCAAGGCGCAGATCCTGATCAAGGGTGGGCTCATTCAGAGTGTTGAGATCCTGTCCGGCCCGCGGGTCTTTCATGCCGCTGTGCGGGCCGCCATGATGCAGTACAAGTGCGTCACCGATGCCTCCGAGGTGGTCGCTAC
>JANXLW010000310.1 GCA_025354965.1 Betaproteobacteria bacterium | reverse complement strand
GACCGGTTGCGGGTCACCATGGCGGGTGCGGCACAAAAGACCGGCCAGCCGATCGAGGCTGTGATGGAGGCGCGCAAAAAGACCATTCCGGCGCAGCGTTTTGGAACAGCGGCCGAATTTGGCGCCATCTGTGCCTTTTTGTGCAGCCAGCAGGCCGGCTACATCAATGGTCAGAACGTGTTGGCGGATGGCGGCGCGTACTCCGGTGCCTACTGAAGACAAAATTATTTTCGCCTTGACCCGGCGACAGCGTCATGCAGCGTTTCGTGGCACGATACCGGACGTTTCAATATTTGGAGGATTCTCAACATGACTGCATTCACTTCCCGCGTCGTTCGCATTGACCAACATGGCGGCCCCGAGCAGCTCAAGCTGGTTGACGTGACCGTAGGCGACCCCGGTCCCGGCGAAATCCGCATCCGACACCACGCGGTCGGCTTGAACTTTATCGATGTGTACCAGCGCAGCGGTCTCTATCAGATGCCGATGCCGCTGCAACTCGGGATGGAGGCCGCCGGTGTGGTGGAGGCGGTGGGTGCTGGTGTCACGCACCTCAAAGTTGGTGATCGCGCGGCCTACGCCAGCCAGCCGCCCGGCAGCTATTGCGAGCTGCGGGTGATGCCTGCCAAGTGTGTCTGCAAGCTGCCCGATGCCATCACATTCGAGACCGGCGCGGCCATGATGCTCAAGGGCTTGACGGCGCAATACCTGCTCAAGCGCACTCAGCCCCAAGGTGGTTTGCAGGCTGGCGACTTTGTGCTGTTTCATGCCGCCGCCGGTGGTGTCGGCCTGATTGCCTGCCAATGGGCTAAAGCGATGGGTTTGCAGTTGATCGGCACGGCCGGCTCGGATGCCAAATGTGCGCTGGCCAAGGAGTTGGGTGCGGCATTTGTCATCAATTATTCGAACGAAGATTTTTTGCCTCGCGTGAAAGAAATAACCGGTGGCAAAGGGGTCAAGGTGGTGTATGACTCAGTCGGTAAGGACACCTGGGACAAGTCGCTGGACTGCCTGGCACCGTTGGGTCTGATGGCCAGCTTTGGCAACGCATCCGGCCCAGTGGCGCCTTTTTCGCCCGGCATCCTTGGCCCCAAGGGCTCGATCTACGTGACCCGCCAAACCTTGTTCACCCATATCGCGACGCGGGAAAGTACGCAGGCCATGGCGGATGACTTGTTTGCGGCGGTGACCAGTGGCAAGGTCACCATTCGCATCGACCAGCGCTACCCGCTGGCCGAAGTGCAGCAGGCGCACCGTGACCTGGAAGCCCGCAAAACCACCGGTTGCACGATTTTGACTTTGTGAGCACTTCGGAGCTGGACCGCCAGTGGTTGTCGAGCCTGACGGCCAGCGCTGATCAACCACCGCTGCGGCCGCGTGTGCCATTGATCTGGGGCAAGCACGTGATCGGCTCGGTGGAACCTGACTACTTGAGTCAAATAAATCTACAGTTCTCGCCGTCGCTGCCAGAGGTGCTGCAACGAGAACAATCCTCGGAAAGTTTGCAGTGGCGTGTGCGCGGTGAGTTAACGCTGGCGCTGGCGCACGTTGCCCAAGCCTTGATGCAGGCACAGG
>JANXLW010000272.1 GCA_025354965.1 Betaproteobacteria bacterium | reverse complement strand
CGCGACGCTGGTCAACATTGCGCGTGGTGGCATTGTGGACGACAGTGCGCTGGCTGCGGCGCTGCGCAACAAGACCATTGCCGCCGCTGGCCTTGACGTGTTTGAAGGCGAGCCCAAAGTGCAGTCGGACTTGCTGAACCTTCCCAACGTCGTGCTAACGCCGCACATTGCCAGTGCTACGCTGCCGACTCGACTGGCAATGGCTGATCTGGCAGCCGACAACCTGATTGGCTACCTGATCAGGAACAGCCCAGTGACACCTTTGAATCCGGTTGTACTTACATGAAAATAAACGGCAGGTTATCGCGTTGCTGACCCGCTGCTAGCCCTATCGACACCATTGACGACTATTTTAGTTCGGCTTTCGGCCGCCGTTAAGATAGAACAACTCACTCGACGTCATGACCAACGCAACGCTTAGCGACCAAACCGAATTCAGGCTTTTGCGCTACTTTGCGAGTGCAAGCTTGATATTTTTCGTGCTGGTCGCGTTTCTGCTCGGTTATATCTTTCGTACCATGATCGTTGATGGAATCGTAAAGGGGTACGAGGCGGAGCATGTCAATCATGCGCAACTCCTTGCCAACGAGATGTGGGACGATTCCTTCGGACCGCTCGCATTGGCGGTGGTCGGCAAGTCTGCCGCACAGGCGCGGGCGCTACCGCAAATTCCCGAGATACACCAGAAAGTGCTGATGCTCCTGAAAGGCAGCAAGATTTTCAAGATCAAGGTTTATGACTTGAAGGGTGTGACGATCTACTCAACGGAGCCCATGCAGATTGGCGAGGACAAGAGCACCAATGGCGGAGTGATCAATGCATTGCGCGGTTTAAGCAGTTCTGAACTTGTGCATGGGAATTTGATCAGCGCCTTCGAGGGCGAACTGCAGGACCGCGATTTGGTCGAAACTTATGTGCCGCGTCTCGACCCCGCCTCCCACAAGGCGCTTGGCGTCTTCGAGATTTATGGCGATGCAACTTCAGTCCTGCAGGAAATTGGCTTGCGACAGCGCTATGTGATCTTTGCGGTGGTCGCTATGTTGGCCATGCTCTATTTCGCCTTGTTCATCATCGTCAGACGAGCTCAAAATTTTATTTTCCGGCAGAACCAGCAACGAAAAGAAGCGCAGCAAGCCCTGATCGCAAGTGAGGAGCGCTGGAAGTTCGCGCTGGAGGGCTCCGGTGATGGGGTCTGGGACCGTAACCTGCAGACCGGTGAGGTGGTGGTTTCCAAACGCTACGCGGAAATCTATGGCTACAGCGAGGATGACCTGGTAAGTCAAAAGGAAACCTGGGATCAACGTGTTCACCCCGATGATCTGGCGCGGATAGAGGCAGACCGTGAGGCTTATCTGACAGGTGATAAAGAAAGCTATGCCAATGAGCGGCGCATGCAATGCAAGGATGGCAGCTGGAAGTGGATACTCTCACGTGGCATGGTGGTGGCACGCGATGCGCGGGGACGACCTCTGCGCATGATAGGCACGCACACAGACATCTCTGAGCGAAAGGCCTTGGATGAGAGTCTGCAGCATTTGGCTCATTTTGACGTGCTCACCGGCCTGCCCAACCGGGCCTTGTTCTCCGACCGATTGCGCGTGTCATTGGCAAATGCTCGACGATCGACAGCGCGCATGGCACTTATTTTCATTGATCTCGATGAATTCAAACCGGTCAATGATTTGTTCGGACATCAAGTCGGTGACCTACTTCTGCAAGGTGCGGCCCAGCGATTGCTTGCCTGCGTACGGCGTGAGTCAGACACCGTAGCGCGCTTGGGTGGTGACGAATTCATCGTGATGTTGTCGGAAATTGAAAAACTGCAGGATGTCTTGACCGTTGCCAATAATATTTTGCAGGCTCTGAATCAGGCTTTTCAAATAGGGTCCGACATCGTCCACATTTCATGCAGTATGGGCATCGCCATTTATCCGGAGCATGGTAAGGACAAAAACGGTCTGCTCAAGGCTGCCGATGCTGCCATGTACCGGGCAAAGGAACTTGGCCGCAATCGGGTTGAAGTGGCGCAAGACCTGGAAAACCCGGTTAGCTGACTGCAGCCCTCAACAGGGGCAGTCAGGCCATCATTTTTTATTTTTGTCTATCGAATCCTGCATGGCTTTCATTGGATCGTCATCACTTTGTTTTTCATTTGCTGTCGGCGCAAGTTCACCCATGACAGGGTCTGATGCCGCGGCTGCAGGCGCTTCGGCCTGAACTTCCAGAACCACATTTTTCAAGTCAACCTTTTCGGTCTTGTCGAGTCCGCTTGACACAATACCTGGGAAGGCAATGATCAGCGCTACCATGATGATCTGGATCAGCACAAAGGGTACGGCGCCCCAGTAAATTTGCATGGTGGTCACCGGCTGGATCAGTTTCTTGGTGAGCTTGTCGCTGTACTCCCGACTTGGAGCCACGCTGCGCAGATAAAACAAGGCAAAGCCAAAAGGTGGGTGCATGAACGAGGTCTGCATATTTACGCCCAGTAGCACGCCAAACCAGATCAGGTCAATGCCAATCTTCTCGGCCACCGGCGCCAGCAAGGGAACGACTATGAACGAGAGTTCAAAGAAGTCCAGGAAAAAAGCCAGGAAGAAGATCAACAGGTTGACAACAATCAGGAAGCCGACCTGTCCACCGGGTACCGAGGTCAACAGGTGCTCAACCCACCTGGCGCCATCGACCCCTTGAAACACCAGGCTGAAGACGGTGGAACCGACCAGAATGAACACCACAAAACTGGACAGTTTGGTGGTGGATGTCAGCGCCTGCTTGAGCAATTTCATGCTCAGTCGTCCGCGGCTCATGGCCATGATCAAAGCGCCCATGGCACCCATGGCGCCGCCCTCAGTGGGGGTAGCGACACCCAGGAAAATCGTGCCTAGCACCAGAAAGATCAATAACAGTGGCGGAATGAGCACAAAGGTCACGCGCTCAGCCATGCGTGACAGCAGTCCCAGGCGGGTCACTTTGTTGATCAATGCAATGACAAACGCCAGTATCACGCCGGCGCACAGGGACACTACGATGGTTTCATCGGTTGGCACGGTGAGCACAGTTTCCCCCGTGATCCAGGTCGTCACCTGCGCATAGTGCTGTCCGAGGGTCACCGCCAAAGCGGTTGTCACAATTGTCAGCAGCAGCAATGACCGCAAGCCACTTTTGCCGTTGTCTTCGCGGATCGTGCGCGCCTCAATCGGCAACGCTGGAACCCAGGCCGGACGAATGAAGGTCAGCAGGATGACGTAGCCGATGTACAGACCGGTCAGGGCAAAACCAGGGATGAAGGCACCCTTGTACATTTCACCGACGCTGCGACCCAGTTGATCCGCCAGAATGATCAACACCAGTGACGGTGGAATGATCTGGGCCAGCGTACCGGATGCAGCGATCACGCCCGAAGCAACTCGGCGGTCGTAGCCATAGCGCAACATGATGGGCAGCGAAATCAAGCCCATTGAGATCACGGATGCGGCCACCACGCCGGTGGTTGCCGCCAGCAAGGCACCGACAAAAATCACTGCAAAAGCCAGGCCTCCGCGCAGCGGGCCAAATAATTGGCCAATGGTGTCGAGCAAATCCTCGGCCATGCCGCTGCGCTCCAGTATCAGCCCCATCAGCGTGAAGAACGGAATAGCCAGCAGCGTGTCGTTTTTCATGATGCCGAAAATGCGCAGTGGCAGCGCTTGCAGCAGGGCCTCGGGCAAGACGCCCAGTTCGACACCGATAAAGCCAAAAAACAGGCCGCAAGCGCCCAGGCTGAAAGCTACCGGAAAACCAATCAGCAGGAAAACAATGAGTCCCCCGAACATGATGGGGGCAATGTTGTTGGTCAGAAATTGCATGTGTGTCTCCGGGATCAGGCTGTGTTCGCCTTGGCCGCTTTTTCTTCCGCCAGCTTTCGAATCGCTTCGGCCAGCTCTTCTTCTGCTGTCTGTTCGATCTTTTTATGTGTGGGATCTTCGATCAGTCCCTGCAAAAAGGCCAGGCGCTTGATCAACTCCGATAGACCCTGTAACAACAGCAGTGCAAAACCCAACGGCATCATGGCGTAGACTGGCCACAGAATCAGCCCTCCGGCATTGGACGACACCTCTTCCGAGTGATAGCCCTTGAGGAAAAAAGGCACGCCGAACCACAAAATGGCGGCGCAAAATGGCAACAGAAAAAAAGTAAAGCCGAAAACATCGATCCAGATTTGTGCGCGTTTGGACCAGCGACTGTAAATGACGTCAATCTTGACGTGCTCACCGTTGAGTAACGTGTAGGCCGAGGCCAGCAAGAATGATGCTGCAAACAAGTACCACTGCACTTCCAGATAGGCGTTGGAGCTGACGTTGAACGCTTTGCGAACTGCAGCATTGACCGAACTGATCATGGCCGACGCCAAAATCAGCCAGATCACATATTTGCCGATTTGGCCATTCAACCAGTCCACTGCTCTTGAAAGTTTTAGAAGCACTTGCATGGGGTCTCCATCATGAGAAAACAATTAATACATCGGCTGCTGCAATCCGGAACACGACGGTGCAGCCAACGACTTCCAGCGCTAGAGCGTAACGTGTTGTGACTGAAAAAATAACGGCAGGACGATGTTTTTTTAGTCAAGGGTAAACACTGAGAAATGATTCATAGGCAGCGTCATTGACAAAGGACGGTCGCAGCAATAATCCGGACACTACACCATGCCATCCGTACCGTCCTTCATCGACTCGCCCACCATGCGCCGCGCT
>JANXLW010000261.1 GCA_025354965.1 Betaproteobacteria bacterium | reverse complement strand
GGCCAGGGCGCAGTCGCTGCTGATCACGTCGGGCTGGTCCTTGGCCATGGCCTTGAACACCGGCTTGCCGATCTTCATGGCGGTCTGGTGGTGGGCTTTCTTCACACCAAAGGTGCCGGCATGACCCGAGCAGCGCTCGATCGTGTTGATCGTGGTGCCGGGAATCATCTTCAGCATCTCTTCGGTTTTCTTGCCAATGTTCTGTACCCGGCCATGGCAGGGAATCTGGTAGCTCACATTGCCCAGTGGCACCGGAAACTCAGTTTTGAGCAGGCCGTCGCGTTTGCGTTGCATCAGGTACTCGAACGGGTCCCACATGGCCTCCTTGACCAGCTGCACATCGGCATCGTCAGGGTACATCAACGGGATTTCCTGCTTGAACATCAGGGCGCAACTCGGCACCGCAGCAAGAATGGCAAAGCCGTCTTTGGCGTAGCGGGCCAGCACCGGGATATTGGCTTCCTTGCTGGCGTTGACCGAGTCCAGATCGCCCAGCTCCAGCTTGGGCATGCCGCAGCACTTCTCTTTCTCGACAACCACATAGGGCACGTCGTTGTGATCCAGAATTTTGAGCAAATCCAGGCCAATGCCCGGCTCGTTGTAGTTGATGTAGCAGGTGGCAAAAATAGCCACCTTGCCGGGTGTCTTGGCGCCGTCCGTCACCACCGTCGCCTTGGCTCTGGGTGGACTGGAGCGGAATTTTTGAGTGGCCAATGACGGTAACCACGCATCCTTGTCGACACCCGCCACACTTTCCATCAAACTGCGCGCCACCTTGGTTTTGTTGACCGCATTGGCCACCTGCACCACGATCGGTATGCCGGCAAACTGCCCGTGCACGTCGGTCGAGGCCAGCAATTTTTCTGCCAACCCAACCCCGCCACTCTTGAATTTGATGGCCTTGGCGCGCAGCATGGTGTGCGGAAAGTCCAGGTTGAACTGGTGCGGTGGCACGTACGGGCATTTGGTCATGTAGCACAGATCACACAGGTAACACTGGTCCACCACTTTCCAGTAGTCCTTTTTGTCGACACCGTCGACTTCCTGTGTTTTGCTCTCATCCACCAGGTCGAACAAAGTGGGGAACGAACCGCACAGGCTGACACAGCGCCGGCAGCCGTGGCAAATGTCAAAAATGCGCTCCAGCTCGTGAAAGACGGACGCCTCGTTGTAATAGTCCGCTCCCTTCCAGTCGATGGGGTGGCGGGTAGGAGCTGACAAATTGCCTTCGCGAGTCATGGATTAAATTTCTTTCGTATTCTTGCACGCAGCCATGAAATCGTCACGGCGAGGAGCAAAACGACATGGCAATCCAGCGGTCATGGATCGCCACGGCCTGCGGCCTCGCGATGACGACACCGAGATCAATCGACCAGTTCTGCCAACGCCTTGGTATAGCGATTGGCGTGTGAACGCTCAGCCTTGGCCAGCGTTTCAAACCAGTCAGCCACTTCGTCATGACCTTCGTCACGCGCGGTCTTGGCCATGCCGGGGTACATGTCGGTGTACTCGTGGGTCTCGCCAGCCACTGCCGACTTCAGGTTGTCACGGGTGGCGCCAAACGGCAGGCCGGTAGCGGGGTCGCCGCAGGTCTCCAGCCACTCCAGATGGCCGTGTGCGTGACCGGTCTCACCTTCGGCGGTGGATCGGAACAAGGCCGCCACGTCAGGCTGGCCTTCAACGTCGGCCTTGTTTGCGAAATACAGGTAACGGCGGTTTGCCTGGGACTCGCCTGCGAAGGCGGCTTTCAGGTTGTCTTCCGTTTTTGAGCCTTTGAGTGCTGCCATGGAAATCTCCTAGAGGTTAAAAAATACATCCGCTTTGAGCAAACATTTGACCAAAGACGGCGTCTAGCTTAGCCGGGATAGGGAACTGGGTCTAATTGACTGCTTCAATGCCCTGAATTGCTTCAGGCTATAAAAATTGTTTTACCGAATAAAATAAAAACGATGAATGACGCACCGCAACAACCCGGCCTCGACAGCCTGTCCAAATCTTTTGAGCCGGCCGCCCTCGAGGCCCATTGGGGACCTGAGTGGGAACGTCGGCAATACGCTCATGCCGGCTACCGTGGCAGTAAAAATCCAAAAGCCGGCGCACCGTCATTTGCCATCCAGCTGCCACCACCCAACGTCACCGGTACGCTGCACATGGGGCACGCGTTCAACCAGACCATCATGGACTCGCTGACCCGCTACCATCGCATGCGCGGCGACAACACGGTCTGGATTCCAGGCACCGACCATGCCGGTATCGCCACCCAAATTGTGGTGGAACGCCAGTTGCAGGAACAAAAAATCGGTCGCCACGACCTGGGCCGCAAAAACTTTGTGGCAAAAGTCTGGGGATGGAAAGAAAAATCCGGCAACACCATCACGACCCAGATGCGCCGCATGGGCGACAGCGTGGACTGGAGCCGCGAGTACTTCACCATGGACGACAAATTGTCCAAAACGGTGACCGAAACTTTTGTCCAGCTCTACGAGCAAGGCCTGATCTACCGCGGCAAACGTCTGGTGAACTGGGACCCGGTGCTGCAAAGCGCTGTGAGCGATCTGGAAGTCGAAAGCGAAGAGGAAGAAGGCTTTTTGTGGCACATCAACTACCCATTTGTCGACGGCGCACAGATGGTTGGCAAGGAAATGGCGCTAGGCCTGACCGTCGCCACCACGCGACCGGAAACCATGCTGGGCGACGTGGCCGTGATGGTGCACCCTGACGACGAGCGCTACCGGCACCTGATCGGCAAGCACGTTACCCTGCCCTTGTGTGGCCGCAATATTCCCGTGATTGCCGACGACTACGTGGACAAAGTATTCGGCACCGGTGTGGTGAAGGTCACACCCGCGCATGACCAGAACGATTACGCCGTTGGTCAGCGCCACAAGTTGCCGATGATTTGCGTGCTATCGCTCGACGCCAAGATCAATGACCAAGCGCCGGCGGCCTATCAAGGGCTGGACCGGTTTGTGGCGCGTAAAAAGGTGGTCGCTGATCTGGAAGCCTTGGGCCTGCTGGTCGAAGTCAAGAAGCACCAGCTCGTGGTGCCGCGCTGCGCGCGTACCGGGCAGGTGATCGAACCAATGCTGACCGACCAGTGGTTTGTGGCCACGAGCAAGGTCAGCCCGTTGGACCCCAGCGGCAAATCGATTGCGCAAAAAGCCATCGACGCGGTGCAGTCTGGCCAAGTCAAGTTCATCCCCGAGAACTGGGTCAACACCTACAACCAATGGATGAGCAACATCCAGGACTGGTGCATCAGTCGCCAGCTCTGGTGGGGCCATCAGATTCCGGCCTGGTACGACGAAGACGGCAATGTCTATGTGGCACGCGATGAGGCTGACGCACAAGCGCAGGCCCCTGGCAAAACCCTGCGCCGTGACGAAGATGTTCTCGACACCTGGTATTCCTCCGCACTGGTACCTTTCAGCACCATGGGTTGGCCTGATGTCGCCCCCACGCTTGCGACTGCGTCTGCTGCGCTGCCCCCCGAGGGGGCTAATTTTCCTAGGGGCGGCCCGTCGGAAAATTGCCTAAGTGACTACGACTTGTATTTACCCTCCTCTGTGCTGGTCACTGGCTACGACATCATCTTCTTCTGGGTCGCGCGCATGATCATGATGACCACCCACTTCACCGGTCGGGTGCCGTTCAAGCATGTCTACATCCACGGTCTGGTGCGCGACGCGCAGGGTAAGAAGATGAGCAAGTCGGAGGGCAACGTGCTGGACCCGGTCGACCTGATCGACGGCATTGCGCTGCCCGAGCTGCTGGCCAAGCGCTCGGAAGGCCTGCGCAAGCCCGAGACCGCGCCGCAGGTGCGCAAGAACACCGAAAAAGAGTTCCCCACCGGCATCCCGGCGTTTGGCGCCGACGCACTGCGCTTTACC
>JANXLW010000254.1 GCA_025354965.1 Betaproteobacteria bacterium | reverse complement strand
AAACCCGCCAGCCAGGGCTCCGCCTTGGTATCAGTACAGCAAAAGGCAATTTTCATGGATGCCAAGCGTAACCTGCCTTACTGAAGCCTGAGCAGTTCAGCCCCCTCCGCCACCTGATCGCCAGGAGCGTACAGCAACTCGGCCACCACACCGTCCATCGGTGCTGCAATGGTGTGCTCCATTTTCATGGCGTCCATCACCGCCAGCGATTGCCCGAGTTTGACCTTGTCGCCAACCTTCACCGCAAATGAGACCACCTTGCCTGGCATCGGCGCCGTCAAGCGCCCACCTTCCAACTGGGCGTCGCCCGCGTGGGCCAAGGCGTCTATGGCTGTTATTTGAGTCGCACCCTTTGCTGTAAACACATGGATGACGTCGCCCTTTCGGTACACGCTGACAATTTGTCGCTGCGTTGCAAAGCGCACATCCATGCCCTGGGTCACCGGCATGAACGAGAACGTTCCGCTCTCACCCGCCACGTCCAACTGCAAGGCGCCGTCATGCAAAGTGGTCATCTGTACCACCTGCACCTGGCCCGCAAACTCATAGTCGAAGCGGCGCGTGCTGGGCCCATGCGAGCGCCAACCATCACGCCGGGCCCAGGGGTCCAGCCACGCCGAGGCGCTGGCGACCTGCGCCTCATCCGCTTGTTCTCGCAGCAAGGTGTGCGCGATGGCGCTGGCCACCGCCAGCGGCAAGCCGACCTTCTCCTGCTTGAACAGCACAGCCGCTTCACGCGGGATCAGTCCGGTATCCAGATCCGCTTGCACAAATGAGCGGCTTTGCACCACGTTGCGCAGAAACTGGACGTTGGTGTTGAGGCCGACGATGTGGGTGTGGGCCAGTGCCGTGTCCAGCCTGGAGAGCGCCTGCTCCCGGTTGTCGCCATGCACGATCAGTTTGGCCACCATCGAGTCGTAAAACGGCGAGATGGCGTCGCCCTCGCGCACGCCGGAGTCAACCCGCACACCGCCATTACAGCGCTCAAAAGTCACGCATGGGGGCAGGCCGTAAACATGCAAGGTGCCGGTGGCTGGCAGGAAGTTGTTGTCCGGGTTTTCAGCGCAGATACGGGCCTCGATGGCATGGCCGGTGATTTTCAAATCGCTTTGCGTCAGCGGTAGCGGCTCGCCGCTGGCCACCCGCAGCTGCCACTCGACCAGGTCCTGCCCGCTGATCGCTTCGGTCACCGGGTGCTCGACTTGCAGCCTTGTGTTCATCTCCATAAAGAAGAAAGACATGTTGGCCCCCACGCTCGTCACTGGCGTGTTCTCGCTGCCCCCCCAGGGGGAGCTCGCTTGCTTGGGGCGGCCCGGCGCGGCGCTCGGCTCACCATCATCACGCTGCTCGACGATGAACTCGACGGTGCCGGCCCCCACGTAATTCACTGCACGGGCCGCAGCGACGGCGGCCTCGCCCATCTGCTGGCGCAGCTCGGGTGTCATGCCTGGTGCTGGCGCTTCCTCCAGCACTTTCTGGTGACGTCGTTGCACCGAACAGTCGCGTTCAAACAAATAGACGTAGTTGCCCTGCGTGTCGCCAAACACCTGGATCTCGATATGGCGCGGGCGCTGCACGTACTTTTCGATCAGCACCGCATCGTCGCCAAAGCTGTTGATCGCCTCACGCTTGCAACTGGCCAGCGCCGCCGCAAAGTCTTCAGCCTTGTCGACGGCACGCATGCCTTTACCACCACCGCCAGCACTGGCCTTGATCAGCACCGGGTAGCCGATGCTGTCGGCCTCGCGCCGCAGCAAGTCCGGGTCCTGGTCGGCGCCGTGATTTCCCGGCACCAAAGGCACACCGGCCAGATCCATCAAGCGCTTGGACTCGGCTTTCAGCCCCATCGCCTTGATGGCTGACGCGGGCGGCCCGATGAACACCAGACCGGCATCGGCGCAAGCTTGCGCAAACTCTTCGTTCTCACTCAGAAAACCGTAGCCGGGGTGGATCGCCTGGGCGCCCGTCGCCTGAGCTGCGGCGATGATTTTTTCCCAGCGCAAATAGCTGTCTTTGGGTGAGCTGGCACCGATGTGCACCGCCTCGTCGCAGACACTGACGTGTTTGGCGTTGGCATCGGCATCGGAATAGACTGCGACGGTTTTGATGGCCAGACGGCGGGCGGTGGCGGCGACTCGGCAGGCGATCTCCCCCCGATTGGCAATGAGAATTTTGTTAAACATGTGAGTCTCTTTTCATTACATCCGGAACACGCCAAACTGGGTATCGGGGATCGGGGCGTTCAGCGACGCGCTCAAGCCCAGCGCCAGCACGCGGCGGGTGTCCGCCGGGTCAATGATGCCGTCGTCCCACAGGCGGGCGGTGGCGAAATAGGGGTGGCCTTGTTCTTCATACTGGCGACGGATCGGCGCCTTGAAGGCGTCTTCTTCCTCCGCGCTCCAGGCGCCGCCCTTGAGCTCGATGCCATCGCGCCGCACGGTGGCCAGCACGCTGGCCGCCTGCTCGCCGCCCATGACCGAGATGCGGGCGTTCGGCCACATCCACAAAAAGCGCGGACTGAAGGCGCGCCCGCACATGCCGTAGTTGCCGGCGCCAAAGCTGCCGCCGATGATGATGGTGAACTTGGGCACATTGGCCGTGGCCACAGCCGTGACCATCTTGGCGCCG
>JANXLW010000242.1 GCA_025354965.1 Betaproteobacteria bacterium | reverse complement strand
ACTGCGGCCTGACCGGGCGCAAGATCATTGTCGACACCTACGGTGGCGCCTGCCCGCACGGTGGTGGTGCCTTCAGCGGCAAGGATCCGACGAAGGTGGACCGCTCTGCCGCCTATGCCGCCCGTTATGTGGCGAAAAATATTGTGGCGGCTGGGTTGGCCCGGCAGTGCCAGATTCAGGTGGCCTATGCCATCGGCGTTGCCAAGCCCATGAATGTGACCGTGTACACCGAAGGTACCGGTGTGATTTCGGACGAGAAAATCGCAGAGCTGGTGCACGAGCACTTTGACCTGCGCCCCAGAGGCATCATTCAGATGCTGGATCTGCTGCGCCCGATCTACGAGAAGACCGCTGCTTATGGTCACTTTGGTCGTGAAGAGCCCGAGTTCAGTTGGGAGCGCACCGACAAAGCCCAAGCGCTGCGGGCAGCGGCTGGCCTATGAGGCACGCATTTGCGTCAGCGAATATTGTGCTTTGCGCCGCAAGGCACAAGGCCCAGGTGCTGCGGGTGGCCGCGGGGTTGTCATAGAACTGACGGTGAGCCGCCGGGACGCATGAAAGTACAGACGCAACGCAGGATTGATCGCTGGCTAGGCCAGCTCCTGTGCGGCGTGGTGTCTGTATGGTCCCGATTCATAAATTTGGTGCTGCCTGCAGCACCTCGCGAGCCACGCCATATTCTGGTGATTTTGCTGTCGGAGATGGGCAGCGTGGTGTTGGCGGGGCCCATGTTTGCGGCGCTGCGTCAGCGCTACCCCAGTGCCACCTTGCACGTGCTGCAGCTAAAAAAAAATCAGGAGGTCGCCCTCCTTCTGGGGCTGGCCGCTCCCGAACATCTGCATGCACTCGATGACAAAAGTGGTTTGGGGTTGTTGCGTGACATCTGGCGTGTCTGCCTGACGCTACGCCGCCTGCCATTGGACGTTGTAATTGACTGCGAGCTTTTTTCCCGCATCAGCAGTCTGCTGTCCTACTTTAGCGGTGCTTCTGTGCGCGTTGGCTTTACGCCGCATACGCAAGAAGGTCTGTACCGCGGCAACTTTATTAATCGTGCCATCCCGTACAACCCCCACCAACACATCAGCAAACAGTTTTTGTCGTTGGTCGATGCGCTGGATGCCAACGCCATGCCGCGCAACAAAGCGGCTCCCATTCGGGAGTTACCGTCTGACACCCAGCTTGCAGTACCATTTGAAGTGCAAGAACTACAAGCCTATCGCGGCAAGATGCTGGCAGACCACGCAGCGCTCATAGGCAAAAAAATTGTGCTGATTTATGCCGGTGGTGGCATCCTGCCAGAACGCGCCTGGCCCGCTGCGCACTATGCCCAAGTGGCCCGCGGCCTGTGCCAGGCGGGACACGCTGTCGGTCTGATTGGCCTGCGCGATGATGCGCAGCTGGCACAGGATCTGCAAACACAAATCAGAAGCGAATTTTGCGTCGACCTGACCGGCTACACCCGCAGCATTCGCGAGCTGCTGATGTTGTTTCATGCGGCTGATTTGCTGATCACCAATGATGGCGGTCCCGGTCACTTTGCCAGTTTGACGCCGATTCGCACACTGGTATTTTTTGGTCCCGAAACCGGTCGTCTGTATGGACCACTCGGACCGCGCGCCCAGGTACTCGAATCGGGTCTGGCCTGCTCGCCTTGCTTGAGCGCTTACAACCACCGGGAAACCTTCTGCGACGGTGACAACCAGTGTCTCAAACGCATCGCCGCTGACCCGGTGCTGGCAGATGCGCTGACCACATTGACCCTGCCGAAGCAGGCACTTTCATGAGCCAACGCAAGGGTTGGCAGCTGCGTTTATTTTTGTTGCTGGAGTGGCTCAAAGGCTTTCGGTATATCAAGTTTGGCCTGGTCGGCGCCAGTGGCACCGTGGTCAACATGGTTGTTTTGTATTTATCGCAAGAGTATTTGTTCGCCGCCATTGCCGCGCCCCGCATCCGACTTTATGCCTCGCTAGCGCTGGCCATCACAGTTGCCACCGTCAACAACTTCACCTGGAACCGGCTCTGGACCTGGGCCGACCGACTGCACAACGCTGCGTTAAATTCCCGGCCCGGACAAGCCCACCAGACGGGGATAAGCGCATTTCTGGGCCAATTCGGGCGCTATGCCTTCGCCTCATGGTTTGGCATCGCCTTGCAATATGGTTTAACGTTGTGGCTCTCTCATACCCTGCATTACCTGCTGGCCAATGTGATTGCCATTGTGATTGCCAGCGTGAGCAACTTCCTGTTCAATGACCACTGGACCTTTCGTCACCGCCGGGCAAAATAAGCCATGAGCCGCCGCCAGCTGCGCCCGTTGCAACATGGACATTTTGATGCCCCGACACTGGCCTGGCTGGCTTTGCTGATATTTGCCATTGGCATCTACGCTTTCGGTCTGGGCGGACAGTACATTCCGAGCAACGGCGATGAGCTGGTTTACACGCACATCGCACGCCTGACGGCTGCGTCAAACCACTGGCTGCCGCTGGTGTCCGAACTGGACCACATGCGCAACACCAAACCGCCGCTGCTGTTTTGGCAGGCCATGGTGGCTGGTGATTGGGGTCATAACTGGAGTCTGGCTGCGCTGCGCACGCCCAGCTTGATCTACACGCTGCTGATAGCTGGCGCGGTAGCCTGGACGGTAAAAAGAATTACCGCCAATCTGCGCACTGCCTGCCTGGCGGCTTGCATCTACCTGGCATTTTTTTGCACCTTCCGTTTTGGTCGGACGTTTTTGACCAGCGCCCCGGAAACGTTTTGGCTCAATGGACCCATGTTCTGGCTGTTATGGCAACGATTGCGTCAAACGTCGACAACGCCAGCGAACGACCCGGGTTGGCTGGCCCACGTGGGGTTTGGCCTGGCATTGGGGTTGGGGCTGGCTTATAAATCGTTTGCCCTGATTGCACCCGCCGCCGCCGCGCTGTGGTGCGCTCAGATACTGAGCACACCCACACCGACTTGGCGTGCAGTGATTCAGACCACCCTCAAAGTGGGACTCAGTGCGGTCATGGCGTTGGGGATTTTTGCCTTGTGGTTTGTGCTTGATCCCGACCCTGGTGCCGTATGGCAAGAATTTGTCATCGGCGAAAACGCGGCCAAGCTGTCAAGTGGTCAGGGCTACTGGCATGTGGCCTTGCTGGGTGGTGGCGTCAGCATGTGGGCGCAACTGCTGGCTTATGTGCAAAATGCCGGTCTGCTGGCGTTCGTTGTCATTGGTCTGGCAGGGGTCGGGTTTCGGGTCTGGCAACAGCGCAGTGACACAACCAAGCTGTCACCTCACCTATTGATATTGCTGACCTGGTTGGCCGTGTGGCTCGTTGTGTTTACCCTGCCCAGTCAACGCTCAGCGCGCTACGTCATTCCCGCCATGCCAGCACTGGCCATGTTGATGGCTCTTTACTGGGAACGCATTGCCCGTGGCTGGTTTTTGCTGTCGTTGCTACTGTGCGCACTTTTCATCGTGGCACTAGGGCGCATCGCTTGGGCGGAACATGACATTGGCATTGGAACCAGCATCGAATTGGTTACCACGATGTTCGCCTTTGTCGCTGGTCTGATGCTCGTGCTGGGAGGCTTGTTGAAAGCTGCCTGGACCCGGTCCTGCACTGTCGCCACGTGCTTCGCGGTATACGCCTGTTTCAGTCTGACCACCGAGCCCTTGAATGGGGCGGCTGGGCAGTACGAGCCGCAAACAGCTACCAAACTTCACCATGCCCGGGTCGCCGTTCCAAATGGTTTCAACAGCCAATTCGAGCGGTTTCAGTTTTTGTTGCCGGGTAACCTGTTTGTGCCCTACGACAGTGACGGCCGTGCCGGTTCCGGCTCCAGATCGAGTGCCGCCGAACTTGGTCGTCTGCTGGCTGACTTCGATGCCGTCGTCTGGCTCCAATCGGAACCCGCCGAGCAACTTCCTCCCTGCGTGCCGGTTTGCTCTGTGCTGGGGACGCGCTGGGAAGTCAAAGGTCGTCATCGTAGCGGTGAAATAACGTTCTCTAGTCTTTGGTATCCGCAAACCTGGTTGTTCAGACGCGAGTGGCTGGTGGCCAACGCCCTGCCGCCATCAGGCGACGTGCCACATTGATAAGCCATCCAATCTGAAGCGCTATCCATAGCCACGGATCCAGCAGCGCATCCCACACATTGCCGGTGGGTAATCGGCTTAGGACAAACAGGGTCAACACAATAAGCGGCAAGACCGAACCGACAGACCTCATCATCAACCACAGCAAGGTAGCCAAGACAGCCACAGCACCGAAAGCGGCTGAACTGAAGCCCCACGCGTAAACCGACACTGGCAACCAGGCCAGCGTGTCCAGTAACAATACCCAGCCCAACACGACACCAAACATAGTCAGAATTTTTATCACCCGGGCCTGGGACCCTGCTATCGAAAAAGCCGGGCTCTGCTTGGATCGCACACGATTTAAAAACCACGCCAGACAAATGACAGTGCTCATCAAACTGGGCATTTGAAACGCCAGACCCAGCCAATACGCGGGTGAGGTGCTACCCGGCAACAGGGTCCACAACATCACTAAAAAACTCAGCCCCATTCGATAGGTGCGAGGCAGCTTGTCAGCCATCAGCATGACACCGCTGCCCAGCACGATGGCCCATGCGCCATGCAAGGCCAGTCGCATGACCAAGGGGCCGGGCAACACTGGGTTCTCGGTCGAAAACAGAATGTTTGAAAGAGTGCTGATGTCCATGATCGATGAGGCCTCAGCGTGCCGATGCAGAAAAGGAAAATCGTTGCCAGGCAATACGCTGGCGCTGATCGCTGTAGCTCAACCACAAACTATCGTCAGACCAGGCCAAGGCCGGGTAAGAGTACTCGTCAGAACCCGCGCCGTGCGCCAGCGTCTGGGCCAATAACCATGTCCGTCCATCTGCTGAAGCACTCAAATCCAGCACAGTACGCGAGTGGGGTGAAGAATTGTGGGCCAGAAACATGCGCCCCGGTGCCAGTGCCAACCCCGCCACGGAAGAATCGGGATTGTCCAGCGCCAGATCAGGCGAATCAGTCCAGTTCTGCCCGCCATCCAAAGTTTGAGCCGCGGCCACTTTGCCGTCAATGCGCTGGTCGCGCATCAGAGCCAACCAGTTCGATTCGTTGAACATCACGAGCGTGGGTTGCAACAAGTGCTTGCGACTGGAAATCCGCACCATTCCCAGGAACTCGCCACCGGCGTCAAAGCGTAAGGCAAGCGGGTATTTGATGCCCAATTCAAAATGAGCCGGCAACACCATGCCGCCGTCTTTGAGAAGAAGCGGCGCGGTGCGCACCAGAAAGCTGGTGTTCCACAGCCAAGACAAGGGCAACACCCGAACAACGTCAAATGACAGCGCAGAGAAGTCCTGGCCTTCCTGGCTTTGGCGCAAATGAACAATGCGTGCCGCAGCCCAGCCACCCAGACCAGTAGCCACCACAAACAAATGGATCCTGCCGTGGCCATCGAGCCACGCCACCGGATTGCCCAGCCGCCTCAATCCAAAGTTCAGCTGCCCCCCGAGAGTGTGCCGATTGACAACAAAACGCGCGGCACTCCACAGCTGCGCAGCCCGGTCAAAATGCGCTGCGGCAATTTGGACGTCTGGGGCACTTTCACCCGTGCCGGCAAACCAGAATGCCATCACGGCTGAGGGATGCGATGAAGGCATTGCCAGCAGACTGCTGGCATGGGCAGCAGGCGTGTTGGCAGGCATGGGTATGTGACCACGCCCTTTGGCGACCAACACGCTGCTGGCAGACAATTTGACCTCCGTCGGCCAGACCGCACTGGGCAGCGGTGGTACCGGCGCACGCCGCGCCACATCCAGGAAAACCAGAACGCAAAACACCATCGCAGCGAATGCAATTCGGACCCCCAGAGAGCGTGCAAACAAGTGAAAAAATGGTTTCAACACTGGATGGATCATATCCATCACATGCACTGCGGGGTCGCTGTTCAAGTCCACGGATATCTTCAGATACCACCATGCCCTTTTCAAGTTCGAAAATGCCAACCAATTTTCGCTGAGCAATCAATGAAACTCTCGACTTTGCGTCACCAGTTGACCCAGCAATGGCGTCAGATCTTTCAAACGCTTGGCAATCAAGTGGCGCACCTCGCCACCACTATCCTCATCGCGCTGCCACACCCCGTAGACCGCCAGCAGGCGTGAGTGCAGCAACTCTTTACGCTGACGTTCGCGCAGACTCTTCCACACAATCACATTCACCGTGCCGGTTTCATCCTCCAGGGTGACGAACACCACGCCTTTGGCGGTTTGCGGTTGTTGCCGCATGGTGACAATGCCGCAAGCCCGCACTAAACGTCCGCTGGGCAGGTCGCGCAGTTGGGCGGCTGTGAACAGTTTTTCTTTTGCCAACTGCCCGCGCAAGAGGGCCAAGGGATGCGACCTTAAAGTGAGCCCAAGCGCGGCGTAATCAAAAACCACTTCTTCGCCTTCGCTGGCAGCGGGCAATTCCAAAAAGTCTTCTGCTACCGGCACGGCCCGCAGCAGGCCCGGCGCCGGTTTGAGTGCAGCAGCCTGCCACACCTGCTGACGACGATGGCCTGCAAGTGACACCAGTGCATCGGCACTGGCCAGGGCTGTAAGGTCGCTCTGGTCGAGTTCAGCACGCAGGGCCAAGTCTTCGGTACTGGTGAAAGGTGCCACGGTACGCGCGGCCACAATGCGTTGCACAACGTCTTCGCGCAAACTGCTGACCATACGAAAACCCAGACGAACAGCGGATTGGCTGGTGACCAAGTGGCGGTCAGAGCCCCATTTCTCTTCCAAAGTGCAATCCCAATCGCTGTGCATTACATCGACTGCGCGAACCTCAACGTCATGTCGGCGAGCGTCCTGCACCAGCTGCGACGGGCCATAAAAACCCATCGGCTGACTGTTAAGCATAGCCACCAAATAGCAGGCAGGCTCATGACGCTTGAGCCAGCAACTTGCATAGACCAGCAGTGCAAAACTCGCAGCGTGGCTTTCCGGGAATCCGTACTCGCCAAAACCTTCAATCTGTTTGAAAATTCTCTCGGCAAACTCCTGTGTGTAACCTCGTTCGACCATGCCACCTACCATGCGGTCATAAAACTTGTGCACACCACCCTTGCGCTTCCAGGCCGCCATGGATCGGCGCAAGCTGTCCGACTCACCGGCACTGAAACCTGCCGCCAGCATGGCAATCTGCATCACCTGCTCCTGAAAAATGGGCACTCCCAGCGTGCGCTTCAAGGCTTCTTTCAGTGCCTCACTGGGGTACACCACTTGCTCAGGATGCTCACGCGCTTTCAGGTAGGGGTGCACCATGCCGCCTTGAATCGGTCCCGGACGCACAATGGCCACTTCGATCACCAGATCGTAAAAGCAGCGAGGCTTCAGTCGCGGCAGCATGCTCATCTGCGCGCGGCTCTCAATCTGGAACACGCCCACCGTGTCAGCCTTGCAGATCATGTCGTAGGTGGCTGAGTCTTCGGCAGGAATGTCTTGCATCCTGAATATGATGCCGCGCCGCGTACTGATGAGATCCAGGCAGCGTCGAATGGCGCTGAGCATGCCCAGTGCAAGTACGTCGACCTTGAGCAGACCCATGGCATCCAGATCATCCTTGTCCCACTGGACAATGCTTCTATTGGGCATGGCGGCGTTCTCTACTGGCACCACCCGTGTGAGCTTATCTTTGGTCAGGACAAAGCCACCTACGTGCTGGCTGAGATGACGCGGAAAGCGCTGAATCTGGCGGCTCAAGTGCAGCCAGAGATCAAGCAACACTGTGTTCGGTTGAACAAAGCCTGGCCCCAACCGGTCCAGCGCAGCCTGCAAGCGATCAGTCAACACCTCACGGCTGTACATACCGGGATGCTCTTTGGCCAAAGCCGTGATCAGAACTACATCAATGCCCAGCGCGCGCCCGACGTCACGCAAGGCACTGCGTGGCCGGTAGCTGATGACAGTGGCAGTCAAAGCGGCGCGCTCACGCCCGTACTTGGCATAGATGTACTGGATGACTTCTTCGCGTCGATCATGTTCGAAGTCGACGTCGATATCGGGCGGCTCGTTGCGCTCGCGGCTGATAAATCGTTCAAAAAGCATGTTCATGCGGGAGGGATCGACCTCGGTGATTCCCAGGCAATAGCACACCGCTGAATTGGCGGCCGAACCGCGTCCCTGGCACAGGATGTGACGCTTGCGGGCAAAAGCCACGATGTCGTGTACCGTCAGGAAATACATCTCATAGTGAAGCTCGGTAATGAGTGCCAGTTCATGCTCGATTTGCTGCTGCACATCAGTCGCTATGCCCTGCGGGTAGCGCCGGCTGGCGCCAGTCAAAGTAAGCTGGCGTAGGGTTTGCGCCGCAGTAAGACCAGGCAGCACGGTCTCCAACGGATATTGGTAGCGCAACTCGTCCAGACTGAAAGTACAGCGTGCCGCCACCGTCAGGGTGGCTGCCAGCAAATCTTGCGGGTAGAGGCTCCCCAGCCGCTGGCGGGAACGCAAGTGCGCTTCTGCGTTGGACTGCAAGGCAAAGCCGCATTCGGACACCGGTCGCCCCAGGCGCACCGCAGTGATCACATCCTGCAGCGGCTTGCGCGAGCGCACGTGCATGTGCACATTACCGGCCGCTACCAACGGCACACCGGTGATCTTTGATACCTGTTCCAGCTTGTACCGCAGGATCGCATCCATCGGTCCCAGCAGCAGTTCCACAGCCAGCCACACGTTTGAACCAAAAAGGCCTCTGGTTTTTATGCATATTGCGCAAGCAGCTTCCAAGCTAACAGCGAACGGTAGAGCCAGCAAGACCTCGCAGCCGACCAGCATATGCCAGTGAGGGTCGGGCCAGGCCACCCGGTATTGGCCTTTGGGTGCGGCCCGCCTCGCGACCGTTATGAACTCGCACAGATTACCCCAACCCTCCAACCCATGCGGCAGGGCAATAACAGTAAAACCGGCTCCTGTACCCAAACCAGCCACCGCAAACTCGGCTCCTGGCAGCAGTTTCAACCCGAGCTTCTTCGCCTCAGTGTGTGCCCGCACCGCACCGGCCACCGAACACTCGTCCGTGATGGCTAGCGCGCTATATCCCAGTGCTGAAGCGCGCGCCACCAATTCTTCCGGATGCGAGGCACCACGCTGAAAGCTGAAGTTGGACAGGCAGTGCAGCTCGGCATAAGCCGGAAGACCTATGTCAGGCAAACAGGCCATGCAAATACCATTTTGAGTCTGCTGCGGCCATCAGTCCCGCTGCGCCCTGCCCTGCCAGTCGCTGACGGTAAATCCACAGCAAACCTGCCTGTTCGCTGTGAACCAAAAAATAATCTCGCAGGGCGCAGTCGCCAGCGCCCCACCAGCCAGCCTCAAGCCGATGGGGGCCGGCCAGGAAAGTAAGTGCACCCTGGTGCAAAGGACTGCCCTCGCGCACTGTCAGTCTCAGGGGCGAAACCAGTAGCCAAGTCGGGTAAAGTCCGTTTTCCTGCTGGTCATTTCTTGCTTCAACCCACTTGCCGTCGGCGCAAAGTTGCATTGAATTTTTGGCGTTTCGGTTAGGCTCCCAAACCTGCATCTGTTCCGGTCGATAGTCGCTTTGGAACTTTTGTTGCAGCACTTTGTGGGCTCCCAGTCGGGCACTCAAGCGCTCTATCAAATGATGCAAGCTATCACCCGTTTTCTGTTGGTCAGGCAGCAACCTGGCAGTTTCATTGCTCAGCTTTTGCGTCTCCAGTGTGCGCATATGCAGGTAGAGCACCGGCGCCGGCAATATGATTCGTGCCAGATGCTCCCCCAGTAGACGCTGCAAGTGAGCCATATCCCCGGTAGGTTCGGCGGTGCGCAGTACCAATTGACCCTGGGTGGCGATTTCCCGCCGGGTGTCCATCGTCCACACCAACTCCAGGGCTAGAACACCCCAATGGCGCGCTTGCAACCATACCTGTAACTGGTGAAGCAGGCGGCGTGCGCCAAACAGCATGGCAGAAGCCGTCTCCACCTGGGCGAAGAGTTCCAGTGTGGCCTCAAAGACCTCCGGTAACACCAGCCATGGGTACAGATCAGGCTTGTGACCATAGGCCCGGTCCAATGCATCCAGTAGTGGGGCGCCGAAGCGTCGCGCCACACCGCCACGAGGTAGTGCGCGCAAATGACCCCACTGGGTGCAACCGATTCTTTGCAAGGTGGCCATATGAGGTCGAGCCGCATCGAGCGCAGCCAAGGGTAATTCGTCTGGCGCGGCGTCAACCAATCGGAAAGTCTGTAGTCGGGCAACTGCTATCAAGGACGTAGCGCCTTGAGCATATTGGATAGCTGCTACAGTTCGGCTTGATTCAAGCAAGTGCCGCAGCAGTGGCTGACGCCCACCCCACAGGCGCTCGCAGGCAGAGACCTCTAACAACACAACCTTTTCAAGACGTACCACCTTGGGCGTGAACTGCAAAGCCCTCCAGCCCAGAGCGGTCAGTGCATCCACCAGCGCGGGCGACCTGTCATCACATGACTTAGTGTCACCCCCTGGCCGTGCCGGGTCAGACATGACTCGCAACGCGATCCAATGCATCGCCAGACTTTCCAAAAGAACGGGGGAGGTACGTGCACTGGGCACCTGGTATTGGTTTATTTGCTGCCTGGTCGCAGTGAATTGCCAGCAACACTGCAAGCTGTGCAGGCCGGGCTGACAGTGACAAAGGCTGATCAATTGGCGGGCCACGACGTTTTAAAATACGCACCACAAGCGCGTCACTGGCATGCTGCGCCGATAGCTGGACCCTCAGCACAGCGGGCGAGGGCTCGCTTTGCGCCAGTGCTGGACGCATCACAAACAAAAGCTTGCTGTGCGCATGAGCGGTGATTTGCAACCGCCGCAGTTGTTCTACTCGAACCTGTGGCAACCAGGCCAGCACGGTAACCACCTCAGAACAACGCAAGGCCTGCTCGGCCGCCCACAAGCGTGCAGCCGATGTGTCCGTGCTAATTACCAGTAGTTGCCGCACATCAAAACCCTGTGCCGCCAGCCCCGGTCCAAACGGTACATGGGGAGCGCCCACCAGCACAACGACGGACCCAATATCTGCACGCTTCAAAGCGGGTAGCAACAGACGCCACTCGTGTTGGCCGCTTTGCACTTGCAATATTTCGCTGATGGCCCCAACCGGCCAACCACCGCCGGGCAATAAACCGTCCAGTTCCGGGTGGCCAGTGGCAACCGTCGCTCCGGTTGAGCAGCTTAATTCATCAGCACGCCAGACGGCATTTCCAAAGTCACGCAAGGACATAAACAAGGAACCCGACACGATGAAAACACACAATCAAAGAATTCATATTTAACTGTATAAATATACAGTATATAGATTTATCAAACTTGCGTCATTCCGCTTAGCGAGGACCACTTCTCGCTATCATCCAGCCATGCCGCCAAGCATTTCACGACACCTTGACACAGACGCGTGGGAGCGTGCGCTACTTCGCGGCGCAGCCAGTTGGCGGCACATGCTTTACTTTGGCGCCATCGTGCTGGTAATGACGCTTTCGCCCTCGAGCTACAACCGGGCCAACCGCGCCACCACGTCCCAATACATTTATTCCAGCACTTGGCAGGTTTTGCCATGGTTTACGGCACTGGCGGCACTGCTCAGCCTGGTGCTGATCCGAATTGTGGTGGTCACGGCACTGAGCTATGGACTGTCGCAATATGCATTACAGATGGTGGTGCGCGTGCTGGTGCTGGAGCTCATACCGCTATCGGCCGCCTTGTTTGTCGCGCTGCGCGCCGGGATGACTTTGGACTCTGGCGCAGCTGACAAAATCCAATTTACCCACCTTTCCGCGACAGCCTGCATGACTCTTGACCACTTGCGTCAGAAGCTTGTGCCACGTGCACTGGCCAGTGCCTTTTCAGTATTGGCACTGGCTATTGTCAGCAGTGTGATTACTCTGATACTGGCCTACCTCACTGTTCACGGCTTTTCGCTCTGGGGGCTGCCGGGCTTCACGCGTAACGTCGGCCAGGTATTTGATCCGGCCGTGACTCTGGGCTTTGCACTCAAAACAATTCTCTTCAGTCTGGCAGTGGCTGTGGTACCAATGGCTGCCAGACTGGAGAATTCGCGCCGACCGACGACCAGCAGCACCGTGCAACCCGGTGCGGCTCGCCTGTTTTTAGTACTACTATTGATCGAGGCCGCTTCCCTGGCTGTCAAGTACATCTGAGTTGCAGCAAAAGACATGGAACCGCAAGTCGAAACCCCGTCACAGTCCCCGTCGACCATAGCCCACGTCGAACGCAGAGCCGTCGTCCTGCTGATCCTGATCACATTTCTGGTGTGTAGCTTTCTGTTTTATGTGATGTACGCGCGCGGTGTTTTCGAGAGCACACAACAACTGGTGCTGGTCGCGGATGACTCCGAGGGCGTCATCGTCGGCATGGATCTGACCTTCTCGGGTTTTCCCATTGGGCGCGTGCGACGCATCGAGCTGGCTGCCGACGGTAAGGCACGCATGGTGATCGACGTGCCACGCAAAGACGCCCACTGGTTGCGCACTTCCAGCATCTTCACCCTGGAACGCGGCATGGTGGGCGAAACCCGCTTACGCGCGTTCAGCGGCATATTGACAGACCCTGCCCTGCCTGAGAACTCGGAACGGACTGTGCTGAGCGGTGATACCAGTGCCGAAATTCCTCGCATAGTGGCGTCCACCCGGGAGTTGCTGGAAAACCTGGGAAACATGACGGGTCCTGACTCCAGCATCAACACCAGCCTGGCTCACCTGCGCACCATGACCGAGCGGCTGGGCGGGCGCTATGGCGTTCTGACTGTTGCACTGGGCAGCGAAGACAAAGCAAAGAAAATCATCGATGCGCTGGACCACACCAACGCGTTACTTTCAAAGGCCGATCAACGCGTCTTCGGCGTCGATGGTGTCATGGATGGCACCCAGGCGGCAGTTGCGCAACTCACGGCTGTGCTGACTGATGCCCGCGCAAGTTTGCAAAAAGTCGATGCCGTGCTGATTGAAGCGCAAGCAGTAAGCGCCAATGCACGTGTGGCCAGTACCGACCTGGGCGCTCTGCGCTCCGAAGTGGAGGTCAGCTTGCGCAAGGTCACTCAATTGGTGGACGAGGTCAACCGCAAGTGGCCTTTTGCGCGTGACGTAGAGTTGAAGCTGCCATGACACGCCACCTGACCTTGATTACACAGCTAATCTGTGCGACCCTGCTGAGTGCGCCGCTGCTATTGAGCGGGTGTGCCAGCAAACCGGTGCCCCCCGACTGGCAAGCCAACGCATTTTCCGCGCTTAAGGGGTTTTCAACGGCTTACCTGAACGGCAATACCCGTCTTGCCGAATTCGAGTTTGCCCGCGCCAAGTTTGAGATTTCCAGTACCGGACGCGCCGACCTGCTTGCCCGTGCTGAACTGATGAGGTGCGCGGTCCGCGTGGCCAGCCTGGAGTTCGACAACTGTGGCGCCTATCAGGCATTGGCACCGGATGCTCAGTTGCAAGAACGAGCATATGCGGCTTTCCTAAGTGGTCACTGGGAAGGATTGAACACCGCGTTGCTACCCGTACAACATCGCGAGTTTGTCATGAAGGCGGCCGTCGACCGGCCTGAAGGCTCGGTAAATTCCATTAGCATACTGGCTACCCTGGAAGACCCGCTGGCACAGTTGGTGGCGGCTGGCGTGTTACTTCAAAGCGGTCGTTTGACGCCGGCAGACATCGTGGCGGCAACGCAAACAGCATCAAACCAAGGGTGGCGGCGCCCATTGGTGGCCTGGCTAGGGTTACAGGGCAGGCGTGCAACTGACGCTGGAGATCTTGATGCGGCCGCGCGCATTCAACGGCGTATCGATCTGGTCTTGCAGGCACCGCAAAAAATTAATTAGCTTGGGGATAGGGCTGGCAGCGTTTCATGTGGCTACGGTGTCCGCAAGGCTTCAGAAAAGTGCAGGAGCGACGGTTCGTCCGATGTCCGGCCAGCGCCGATGCACGTAGACCCAGGCGATCAATCCGACACACATCATGGCCAGCGAAACCGCCGCCATTAATACGGTTGAATGCATGATCAACGGCGCTATGACGCCAGCCACCAAGCCGTTAGCCATTGAAGCGATGAATGCCTGCAGCGATGACGCCATGCCACGTCGCTCGGGGTGAAGATCAAGCACCAGTAGCGTCACCACCGGCACCATCATCGCCCAACCAAAGGAAAAGATGGCAATCGGAAAAAGCGCCCAGGTCACATTGGCCTTGAATAACATATTCGCTGCCAGATTAATGATTGCAATCAGCAGCATGATGAAAAACCCGTACCTAATCTGCTGCTTGGGCGCCAGCTTTCCAGCCATGCGGCCGCTGACCCACGCACCAGCCATGATGCCACCAATTGAAAGCACAAAAAACCAGAAGAACTGGGTTGGGGCCAAACCGAGATGCTGACCCAAAAAGACCGGTGCCGATAAAACATATAAAAACATGCCATTGAACGGCACACCACTGGCCAGCGCCAGTAGCAAGAAGCGCGGATCCATTCCCAGTTGCCAATAGCCTTGCAACAGATTGCGGGTGTTGAATGGCTGTCGATGCGTGATGTGAAGTGTCTCGGGCAGCAGTTTGAAATTGGCTATCCACAGCGCGACCCCCACTGCCGTCAAAAACCAGAAAATACTGTGCCAACCCAAGTTCACAAACAACCATCCACCGATGATCGGCGCAATCGCTGGTGCCACACCAAAATAGATGGTGATCTGACTCATCACCTTCTGCGCCTGCGTCGGCGCAAACATGTCTCGCACTACGGCTCGCGCCACCACAATGCCAGCCCCGGTGGACAAACCCTGCATGGCCCGAAAGAAAACCAGCTGACCGATGCTTTGCGACAACGCACATCCCGCGGACGCCAATGTGAATGCAGCCAGACCCCACAGCACCACCGGGCGCCGCCCCAGACTGTCAGAAATTGCACCATGAAACAAGCTCATGAAAGCAAACCCAAACAGATAGGCCGATAGGGTTTGCTGCATCTGCACAGGGGTTGCACCCAGAGACTGTGCAATTCCCGAAAATGCTGGCAAGTACGTATCAATGGAAAACGGGCCTAGCATGCCCAATACCGCCAGCAAAATCGCCAGCGCCCAGCGCGGTGCGCGCCAGAGATTTTGGGCATCGGGATTCATGCGCGGAGCATCAACTGGAAGCGCCCAGCAGTGTAATTGCCACGGTCATCACGCCGATGACCATGTTCACGATGACCCAGGCACGAATTCTCGCCAGTACCGCAGCGCCTGCTGGCCATGCTGCTGCCGTCACCGCATGCGCGAGTTGCTGGTAAAGTGCAAAGCGGATGTAGCAAAAAATACCTGTCATCACCAGCCCCAACACCGCCATTGCAATCCACTCGATCGGCATGCTGACCTTAACCCCTGTTTGCGCCACTGCCCTGCTAGTGCGCGCCATCATCCACAATCCGCTGACCAGGGCAAGCCCGGCAACCACCAACACTGCATTAAAGAATCGACCCAGCACGGCGTGCATCAAACGCACCCGCTCGGGCGGTGCCAGTGTGGCCGCAACTGGTCGTAAAAAGAACTGGACAAACAACATGCCGCCAACCCAGACGATGACAGACAGCAGGTGAATCGTTTTTAGAGTGGCGTAAAACATATGCAGAGTAGTTTATTGTTATTCCATTGGCATCGATTCTTGAATACGGATTTGACTCCATTTGTCCTGTGGTGTCATGGTCGTGGTGTTGACCTCGTCAGATACAGTTGGGCGGCGGCCAGATAGACTCTAGAACCATATGGAAGCCACAAAAATCATTCGCGACGCAGTAATTCACGTCGCACTTCTGCGGCAAGCCGTCACAAGCAATCCAGAACTCACCCGTGCCGTTGGCGACATCAAGCATTTTCAGGCCAGACGATTTGCGGGCACTTACTTCGACCTGCTTCACTCGGAACATTACAAACCTGCCACCCTATTTTTTTTGGAAGAACTCTACAGCGAGAAAGATTACTCTGAGCGCGATTCTCAATTTGCCCGCATTGCTGCAGCACTGGAGCGCATCTTTCCACAGCAAGTTGTGCAAACCGCTGTATCTCTAGCGCAATTGCATCACCTGACGGAAGAACTGGATCTGGCCATGGCCCAAAGTTGGATGACCAACTCCGACACACCCGAAGTCGCGCGCTACGTGCGCGCTTGGCGGGCAGTGGGTCGCCATTCGGACAGATGCGCTCAGCTGGGGGCTGTCGTGAACATCGGTCATGAGTTGGAGCGTCTGACGAAAGCTCGCGGCCTTCACACCACGCTCAAAATGATGCGCGGACCGGCAAAAATTGCGGGGCTGGGGTCCTTGCAGCGATTCCTTGAATCCGGCTTTGACACCTTTGCAGCAATGGGTCGCGGGGGGAATGGAACCGGCCATTTTCTTGCCACCATCCTGGCGCGTGAATCGAGGCTGATTGATCTGCTTTTTGAAGCCAACGCTGTCGCTTGCGAGACGGAAATCATGCAGATACTGGGGCAACCCCGGTAGCGGCTACAAATGGTCAAGAGTCAAAATAGACGCACAGGAGTTCACCATGGAAAAAGTCTGGCTTAAGAGCTATCCACCGGGAGTTGCGCACGATGTCAACCCGGAGCAATATCGATCATTGATACACATGCTGGAGGAGTCGTTCCAGAAAAATGCAAAAAGTCCTTTTTCTGTTTGCATGGAAAGATGGATGAGCTATGAACAGCTGGATCATCTCTCAGCCGCTTTGGGGGCATGGCTTCAAGGAAAAGGACTGGAGCCAGATGCTCGGGTCGCCATCATGCTGCCTAACATTCCCCAGTTCCCCGTGACCATGGCTGGTGTCTTGCGATCCGGCTACACCTGCGTCAATGTCAACCCGCTGTACACCGCACGAGAACTGGAGCATCAGCTCAAAGACTCTGGTGCAACGGTCATCGTGGTGCTTGAAAACTTCGCCTCGATACTCGCAGAAGTCATTGATAGCACGCCTATCAAGCATGTGGTGGTGGCGTCGATGGGCGATTTGCTCGGGTTCTGGTACGGCAGGTGGATCACTTTCGCGGTCAGACACCTTGCGAAAATGGTACCGGCTTACGAGTTGACACTCGCTGAGGGACGAACCGCCACGTCTTTCGCGCAGGCCATTTCTATTGGTGCAACCAGACCCTTTAAGTCGGCTGCCTGTACTCTGGATTCGATTGCTTTTTTGCAGTACACCGGTGGCACCACCGGACTGAGCAAAGGGGCCGTACTGACACACCGCAATATCGTTGCCGCCGTCATGCAGGCTCAGGCGTGGTTCACACCCGCGCTTGACCGTGTTGGCGACATCAGGAAAATCAATAGCATCGCGGCCCTGCCGCTTTATCACATATTCGCGCTTACTTTGTCACTTTTGGCCATTCGATGGGGCTCGCACTTGACATTGATTCCAAATCCGCGAGACTTTGGAGGCTTTGTTGCGACGTTAAAGAAACGACCCTTTCATTTGTTGCCGGCGGTTAACACTCTATTTAATGCTCTGCTTCAGCATCCGCAGTTCAAGACGATAGATTTTTCCAGTTTGTGTGTGTCGCAAGCCGGTGGTATGGCAGCATCGGCCGGCACCGCCAAGCACTGGCTGGAGGTGACCGGTTGCGCCATGGTCGAGGGCTGGGGTATGAGTGAGACCTGTGCCATTGGAACCAACAACCCAGTACTGTCGAAGCAATTTTCCGGCACTATTGGACTGCCGCTTCCAGGCATTGATATCGCCATCAAGGATGATCATGGGCAATCGCTGGCGCCGGGTCTGTCGGGCGAAATTTGCATCAGAGGCCCCAACGTGATGGCGAGTTATTACAAGCAACCGGAAGAGAGCAAGCTCGCATTTACTGCCGATGGTTTCATGCGCACGGGCGACATAGGTGTTATGGACGAACGCGGCTATACAACAATTGTTGACCGCAAGAAAGATATGATTCTGGTGAGTGGTTTCAACGTTTTCCCAAGTGAACTGGAGAATGTTATTTCGCTTTGTGATGGTGTACTTGAGTGCGCCGTCATTGGTGTACCCGACGATAAACAGGGAGAGGCCATCAAGGTTTTTGTTGTCAAAGACAACCCTCATTTGTCGGAGGATGAAGTTGCCAGTTTTTGTCACCAAAACCTGACTGGATACAAGCGACCCAAATACATTGAGTTTCGCGATGACCTGCCAAAATCGAATGTCGGAAAGATTCTTCGGCGCGAACTACGAATTGGAAAATAGAAATTTGCAGACAAAAAAACGCCCCATCGATTGATGGGGCGTTTCCGGTTTAATAGCCTGACGATGTCCTACTTTCACACGGGAATCCGCACTATCATCGGCGCAGAAGCGTTTCACTTTCCTGTTCGGGATGGGAAGGAGTGGTACCACCTCGCTATGGTCGTCAGGCATAACTTTTTGTCATCTTGAGCGGGTCAAGACAACCAATTTATAGAGCTAATCAGCTTCGATTTAACGAACCAGTTTTGGCTGGATATTTTGAATGCGTCAACTTGGCATAACTTCCTTGATAGCACTTTCGTGTATCAAAGTTATAGGGTCAAGCCGCACGAGCAATTAGTATCAGTTAGCTTAACGCATTACTGCGCTTCCACACCTGACCTATCAACGTCCTGGTCTTGAACGACTCTTTAGGGGGGTCAAGCCCCCGGCAGATCT
>JANXLW010000240.1 GCA_025354965.1 Betaproteobacteria bacterium | reverse complement strand
TCATGGGTCTGACGCCCGAGGCAATAAAGGTATTCCCAACCTGACTGACAACTTCTGGCTGGGTGGTGGAACACCTGACATCATCAAAGCAAATATCACCAAGGGCCGTATTGGCATGATGCCGCCGATGGCGGCTGCGGTAGGTACTGCCGACGATGTCAAAAATCTTGCGCAATATGTTTTGAGCCTTTCCGGGAGTCCTCACGATTCAGTTCGGGCTGCTTTGGGCAAAGAAAAGTTTGTGGTTTGCGCTGCTTGTCATGGCATGGACGGCAAGGGTAACCCGGCGATTGGTTCGGGTAATCTGACTGATCAAAATGTTTGGTTACATGGCAGGGGCGAAGCCAATATCATCGCCATGGTCAACAATGGCAAGGTCAATCAGATGCCAGCCCAGGGGGACAAATTTACCGAAGCACAGATACACGTCCTGGCGTCTTATGTTTGGGGGCTTTCCAACAAGGGCGGGGCGGTAGCACAATAAACTAGATGCGCTGTCGTTGTTTCTCTTCATCGTGCACATTGTGGCCGATGGTGGAATCGACAACGTGTACCGCCTGCAACTCATGAACGCAGTCGATCCGCTTTGAGATCGATGCGCCGGGCGCGCCCGGTCACTTGTCGGAAAAGTTATTTTTTTTTGCTTCCAAAGTTAAGGTAGATGATGCAACACACAACAGCCCAAGCGGGCGCACCTTGGTGGAAGTTTGGCCACGTCTGGCTGATCTTGAGCGGACCGGCCGTGGTGGTGGTGGCCAGCTTCATCACGTTGTACTTGGCTGTGACGCGGCCCGATCCGGTCATAGCGGAGGATTATTACCGCCAGGGCATTGACATCAACAAAAAGCTGGACCAAGAAACCAATGCAGCCACCGCCGCCAGTCTGGCGCCAGCCCTGCAAGCGCGCAACCATGCGGCAACCGGTGTGCTTGCAAGCCCGGGCAACGCCAAGCCTTGACGGCACGGACCTTCCGAGGGGTAGCAGATTACGTGAGGCAACGGTTCGGCACTAATTCAGCATCCGGCCTTGGGATTGACAATGTCTTTCAGCGCGTCGGTATTGAGAATTCGGACATGGCGCTGCTTGACTTCGACAATGCCTTCTTCCACAAACCTGGAAAAAGTACGGCTCACAGTTTCAAGTTTCAAACCCAGAAAACTGCCAATTTCTTCGCGGGTCATTCGAAGTATCAACTCTGACTGCGAGAAACCCCGGGCGTGCAGCCGCTGAACAAGGTTTAGTAAAAAGGTGGCCAAACGCTCTTCCGCCCGCATGCTACCCAGCAGCAGCATTACGCCATGTTCCCGCACAATCTCCCTACTCATGATTTTATGAACGTGATGCTGCAATGCATTGACTTCACGTGACAACTCTTCAATACGATCAAAAGGCATCACACAGACCTCTGCGTCTTCCAGTGCAACCGCGTCGCAAGTGTGATGGTCATTCACGATACCGTCGAGGCCCACCACTTCGCCTGCCATCTGAAAACCTGTTACCTGGTCCCGACCGTCTTCGGACGCAACACAAGTCTTGAAAAACCCGGTGCGAATGGCATATAAACTGGTGAACTTCTCCCCGTTGCGAAAAAGGGTCGTACCGCGCTTAATTTTTCGTCTGGCAGCGACCAGATAGTCAATGCGATCCAGTTCTTCCTTACTAAGGCCCACCGGCATGCACAGTTCCCGCAGATTGCAGTTCGAACAAGCTACTTTGATAGTTTGTGGGTTCATACCCCTGATTTTGGCACTAATTTGCCAGCAGTCCTGATATCAGTCAAATTTTCGAGATTCGAATCGGTATATTTTTTGATGAACATCAAGAATAAATTTAACTTTTCAGGCATATTCGAAACACTTGCCAAGGAGAATTCATGAACGCAGCAGTTGCTGAACCAATTTCTGAAGACCTGTTGCGTCGATTCGACGTTTCCGGGCCGCGCTATACCTCGTACCCCACGGCTGACCGCTTTGTTGAAGCATTCTCGGTTGAAGATTACACGCAGGCGTTGAAGCAACGCCGCTCCGGTGCCGCGGCCATGACGCTGCCACTCTCGCTGTATGTACATATTCCCTTTTGTGAATCTCTGTGCTATTACTGTGCCTGCAACAAGATCATTACCAAGCATCACGACCGCGCCGCGCCCTATTTGCGCTATTTGAGCCGCGAGGTTGATCTGCATACCGAGCACCTCGGTGTCGGGCAAACCGTGACGCAATTGCATCTGGGTGGCGGGACTCCTACATTTCTTTCTGACGACGAACTGCGTGAGCTGATGGGAATGCTGCGTCGCAGCTTTAGCCTGGCGCTAGGCGGGGAATACTCCATCGAAGTTGATCCGCGCACGATTGATGCCTCGCGGCTCGATACGCTGGCCGAACTGGGATTCAACCGGCTGAGCTTTGGTGTTCAGGATTTTGACCCGGAGGTTCAAAAAGCTGTGCACCGGGTGCAGCCGGCAGAACAGGTTTTTGCGCTGGTCGAAGCGGCACGCCAGCGCGGCTTCGAGTCCATCAATGTCGATCTGATCTATGGTTTGCCACAGCAAAACCCCGAGTCCTTTGACCGCACTCTGGCGCAAGTGGTTGAGTTGCGACCCGAGCGCATTGCCCTTTACGCCTATGCCCATTTGCCGGAGCGCTTCAAGCCCCAGCGCAGAATTTCTACCGTGGAGATCCCCAGTGGCGCCGCCAAGGTTGCCATGCTGGCGCGCTCCATGGCTGCTTTCATTGGGGCTGGTTATGTGTATGTTGGAATGGACCACTTTGCTCTTCCTACCGATGCGCTGGCTATTGCCAAGCGGCAGGGGCGTCTGCATCGCAATTTCCAGGGCTACAGCACCCAGCCGGACTGCGATCTGATCGGACTTGGCGTTTCGTCCATTGGCCGCATAGGTGCCACCTACAGTCAGAATGCCAAGACGATGGAAGAGTACTGCGACTATTTGGATCAGGGACGTTTTCCAGTGGTTCGCGGTCTGGCCTTGTCACGCGATGATCTGGTTCGACGCTCAGTCATCATGGCCTTGATGTGTCAAGGGGAGGTCGTGATCGAGTCCATTGAGCTGGCTTATCTGGTGGAATTTCGAACTTACTTTGCGGCGGAAATTGAGGCACTGGATAAGTTGGCCGACCAGGGTTTGGTGACGATGAACGAATCTGGCATTCAAGTCACCGCGATGGGATGGTTTTTTGTTCGCGCGGTCGCCATGGTCTTTGATCGCTATTTGCAGACTGATCGCACGCGCGCTCGCTTTTCCAAGATTATCTAGGCTCTGCGGATGCAGGCATCTCTGGCCGTCACAGCCATGCTGATGGGGTTGGCCGGAGGGCCGCATTGCGTCGCCATGTGTGGCGCTGCCTGCGCCGGCATTGGGCACGCTGCCGGCGAACGTAAAAATGCGGCCATGTGGAGTTTCCAGGCCGGGCGGGTTTTGGGTTATTCCGCGTTGGGTGCGCTGGCTGCAGCTTCCATGCAGGGTTTGGGTTGGTTGACTGTCCAGTCGGCGGCATTGCGCCCGGTTTGGACACTGTTTCATGTGGCCACTTTTGCGCTTGGCGTGCTGCTGCTTTGGACCGCGCAGCAACCGGTCTGGCTGGAGCAAGTGGGTAAGAAAATATGGTTTCGGGCGCGCGCTCTGGCAGCCGGGCATGGGCGGGGTGCACCACTGGTCATCGGGGCGCTTTGGACTTTTCTGCCATGCGGTTTGCTCTACTCGGCGCTGCTGGTTGCCACCTTGACTGGCAATACCCTGGAGGGCGCCATAGTAATGGCTTTGTTCGCTTTGGGAACCAGCGTGTCCATGATGGCCGGACCCTGGCTTTGGCTGAGGCTCAGCGGCAGAGGTACCGGTGATTGGGGTGTCCGGGTGGCCGGTCTGGCTTTAGCCGCCAGCTCGGTTTGGGCCTTATGGATGGGCTTTGCCAACAACGCAGCCCCCTGGTGCGTGTCATCCTGAATCGTGTTGCCTGCAGCGCGGCTGGGATAATCACACCCATGCTGAACCGGAAGCCTGTTCCCCACGACCACTCGAAGCTGTCTGTTGCACCGATGATGGACTGGACGGATCGCCATTGCCGATATTTTCATCGTTTGCTCACTCGGCGCGCACTGCTGTACACCGAAATGGTGACGACCGGGGCATTGATTCATGGTGACGTTTCGCGCCATCTGAGCCACAACCTGGAAGAACAAGGGGTTGCTTTGCAACTCGGCGGTAGCGAGCCGGCCGATCTGGCGCATTGTGCAAAGCTGGGCCAGAACTGGGGTTACGACGAGATCAATCTCAATTGCGGTTGTCCCAGTGAGCGGGTGCAGCGTGGCGCGTTTGGTGCCTGCCTGATGGCAGAACCACAACTGGTGGCCGACTGTGTCAAGGCCATGGTCGATGTGGTCAGTGTTCCGGTCACAGTCAAGCACCGCATTGGTATTGACAAGGCCGAGAGCTATGGTTTTGTGCGCGATTTTGTAGGCACCGTCGGTGCGGCAGGCTGCAATGTTTTTATCGTGCATGCACGCAATGCCTGGCTCAAAGGGCTGAGCCCCAAGGAAAATCGGGAGATTCCGCCTTTGCGCTATGAACTCGTGCATAGACTCAAGCAGGAATTTCCCGACCTCACCATCTGCATCAATGGAGGCATTGCCAGTGCCGACGTGAT
>JANXLW010000103.1 GCA_025354965.1 Betaproteobacteria bacterium | reverse complement strand
TCCATCCGCTTCGTGCTTGAGAAGGCACTATTGCGTGAAAACCTGCCAACCCGCAGCTTCACCAATCCGCGTGATGTTCTGAGCGCGCTGGCCACTGCCAACGATGAGAATGGCCCGCAAGTATTGGTCAGCGATATCCGCATGCCCGGTGGCTCGGGCCTGGATTTACTGGAGAAGGCGAAGTCGAAATACCCCGGCCTGCCGGTCATCATCATGACGGCGTATTCCGATCTTGACAGTGCCGTTTCTGCGTTTCAGGGCGGCGCATTTGAGTATCTGACCAAACCGTTTGACTTGCCCAAGGCAGTTGAACTGATCAGGCGAGCGGTCGAAGAAAGTCAGCGCGAGGAAGTCAGTGAGGAGCGCATGGCAGACACGCCGGAAATGCTGGGACAGGCGCCCGCCATGCAAGACGTGTTTCGCGCCATTGGTCGTTTGAGCCAGAGCAACGTGACGGTCATGATCACTGGTGAGTCCGGCTCCGGCAAAGAACTGGTGGCGCGCGCATTGCACAAGCATTCACCGCGGGCCAACGGACCTTTTGTCGCAATCAATACCGCGGCCATTCCAAAAGACTTGCTCGAATCAGAACTGTTTGGTCATGAGCGCGGTGCCTTTACCGGCGCACAGACCATGCGCCGTGGCCGTTTCGAGCAAGCCGATGGTGGTACGCTGTTTTTGGACGAAATCGGAGATATGCCGTTTGATCTGCAGACTCGATTGTTGCGCGTACTTTCCGATGGACATTTTTACCGCGTCGGCGGCCATGGCGCTGTCAAAACCAATGTGCGGGTGATTGCCGCCACGCATCAGAACCTGGAGCAGCGCGTCAAGGATGGTGCGTTTCGTGAGGACTTGTTTCACCGGCTCAATGTCATCCGACTGCGTCTGCCAGCGCTACGCGAGCGCACAGAAGATGTGCCCATGCTGACGCGCCACTTTCTGCAACAAAGTGCATTGCAGCTTGGGGTCGAGCCGAAACGAATTTCCGATGCGGCATTGGTTTGGCTGGGCACATTTGCCTTCCCGGGCAACGTGCGCCAGCTGGAAAATATTTGCCACTGGCTTACCGTGATGGCGCCAGCACAGGTGATTGAGCCGAAAGACTTGCCGCATGAGGTGGGCGTGACTTCGGGTGGTTTGGCCGGGTCGCTAGCGCCAGTGGCGATGGATGTAGTCTCTCCACAGCCGGGGAGGTCGGAGCAGGCGTCTGCAGTATTTCCTGCAGCACCAGCCCAGTCGGGTGCAGGCATTGCGCTGCCTTTGCAAGCAATCGGTGCCGGTAGTTGGGAAGAGCGACTGGAGGCAGAAGCAGCTGCTCTTCTAACGACCGGTCGGACCGATGTATGGGACGAGTTGACACGCCGTTTTGAATCCAGGTTGATTGTCGCCGCCCTGGCCAGCACCCGCGGGCGGCGCATTGAGGCGGCGCAAAAATTGGGTATCGGACGCAACACCATCACGCGCAAGATTCAGGAACTTGGTCTAGAGTAGCTCCACCAGCACCGGCGCGTGGTCGCTGGGGCGCTCGTTTTTGCGCGGAGTCCTGTCAATTGCACAACTTGTGACTAACGGCTTGAGAGCATTGCTGACCAGGATGTGGTCAATGCGCAGACCATGGTTGCGGCGAAAACCGAAGTCGCGGTAGTCCCACCAGGAATAGCTTTTTTCGGGTTGTGGAAAGAGCCGAAGTGCATCGTGCAGTCCCAGCGAGATGAGGGCGCGCAAGTGGTAGCGTTCTTCTTCCGTGCAGTGGATGGTGTCTTTCAGGCCAACCGGGTCCCAGACGTCGGCGTCATCAAAGGTAATGTTGAAGTCACCCATCAGCACAAGCTTTGGGTGACTGACAAGTTCTGCCCGAACCCAATGGCGCAAACCCTTGAGCCAGTTCATTTTGTATTCAAACTTGTCGCTACCCGGCGCCTGACCGTTGGGGAAATAGCCGCCAATGACACGAACGCCGCTCACCTCGGCGCTGATGACGCGTGCCATGTCGTCGGCAAAGCCTGGAATGTTTCTGACGACTTCGGTGGCAGGTGTGCGCGACAGCAATGCTACACCGTTGTAGGTTTTCTGGCCGAAGCAATGGGCAGCATATCCAGCCTGCGCAAACGCCTGAGCCGGAAACTTGTCGTCCGTCAGCTTGAGCTCCTGCAGTACCAATACATCCACCGGGTTGGACGCAAGCCAGTCCAATACCTGTGGCAGGCGCACGGTTAGCGAGTTCACATTCCAGGTAGCAAGTTTCATTCGAGACAGTGGTCAGGTTTGAGAACTCGAGGTGCTGCAGTTTTTAAATGTGCAAGGCTGCCAGCAAGCCAACCAGCAGTCCGATACCCCCTGCACCAAACATGCCGTACTCCACCCACTTTTTCTTCGTTAGCAGGGCAATGGCCGCCAGCGCAATGCAGACCTGCAGCACTGTGGTGGACTGCGCCCAGCGGTGGTGCTGGTGCATTTGCTCGTCGCTTTGGCTGTCCCACTGCGTAGCCTCGGCCTCAAGCTTGTCGGCCACTACCTTGATTTCAGTCTTTTCCTTTTCGTAGCGATCTACCTTGCCCTGGTAAGTGGCTTTTTTATCTTCCGGTGCCAGGTCACGCGCCAGTTCGGCCAGCGACTGCTTGGTGCTCTTGGACTGGAAGTAGTTCCACTGGTTGGATGCCTCTGTTTTCTTGATGGCGGCGTTGTTTTTGTACAAACCGGCATTGGCTTGCGTGGCCCCGCCCATGTAGCCAAAAATCGCGCCTATGGTGGCAATGATGGCGGTGAACATCGCGATTTGATTGATCATGCCGCCGTGTTCGCCGTTGTGGTCGCCCGCTTGTGCGTGCTCCAACTCGTGGTCGTGCGGGCCATGTACGTGAAATCCGTCTTCAGACATTTCAAACTCCTGTGTTTTTTCGATAGGTGACAAAACTGAAACTTAACCCGGTGGCCGAGACTCGCCTGTTGCGTGCGGTCTCGGTCCACTGTGGCCCGAATTGTGGCGCAAAAGCGTCTCCTTCAAATTCGGTGTCAATTTCGGTGACCATTGCACTGCTGGCCATTGGCATTGCCTGGGCGTAAATCTCAGCACCTCCGATCACCCAGGCATCGCTGTGCGGGGGGCATAGAACGCAGGCTTCTTCCAGTGAATGCGCGCAGACCGCGCCCGGTGCCTGCCAGTTCGTCTGGCGCGTTACCACCACATTGAGGCGCCCCGGTAGCGGGCGGAATTTGACTGGCAGCGACTCCCAGGTCTTGCGCCCCATGATGACCGGACAGCCCATCGTGGTGCGTTTGAAATGCACCATGTCCTCCGGCAAATGCCAGGGCAGGGTGTTGTGCTTGCCGATCACGCCATTGGCGGCTCTGGCAAAGATGAGATGAAGGTTCACCTAAACAGCTACCGGTGCCTGAATGGCGGGGTGACACTGGTAGCCGATGACTTCGAAGTCTTCGAACTCGTATTCGAAGATGGATGCTGGTCGGCGCCTGATGTTCAGCACGGGGTAGGCAAAAGGCGTGCGGTTAAGCTGTAGTTCCACTTGCTGGTGGTGGTTGCTGTAAATGTGGCAGTCGCCGCCGGTCCAGATGAAGTCACCTGGCGCCAGATCGCATTGTTGTGCCACCATGTGGGTGAGCAGTGCGTAACTGGCGATATTGAAAGGCACGCCGAGGAAGATGTCGGCACTGCGCTGGTAGAGTTGGCACGACAAGCGAGCCGGTCCTGCGCTGGTCGACGGCGCCACATAAAACTGGAAGAAGGCGTGACAAGGCATCAGTGCCATCTTGTCGAGATCAGCCACGTTCCAGGCGCTGACGATAATGCGGCGCGAATCGGGGTTGTTTTTCAGCGTTTTGATGACTTGGGTAATCTGGTCAATGTGGCCACCATCGGGTGTTGGCCAATTGCGCCATTGCACACCATAGACAGGACCCAGGTCACCGTCAGGCTTGGCCCATTCATCCCAAATCGATACGCCTCGTTCTTTCAGCCAGTTGTTGTTGCTTGATCCGGTGAGAAACCACAACAGTTCCTGGATGATGGAGCGCAGATGCACTTTTTTGGTGGTCACCAGTGGAAAACCCTCGTTCAGATCAAAACGCATCTGGTAGCCGAACACGCTTTTGGTGCCGGTGCCGGTGCGGTCATCCTTGAACACACCGTGACTCTCCACATGACGCAGAAAATCTTCGTATTGGCAACGGATGGGGTGAGGGTTCATGTCAGTCAGGTTCGCTTTCCATAGGCGCGTTCAACGCGGGCTATACGCAATTCATAGTGTTTGTACCAGAGTGTTTTTCCGGCTTCCCGTGCGATTCGATGTTCCGCCTGCGAGCGCCACTCGGTAATCGCCTCCAGGCTCGTCCAGTAGGAGACTGTAATTCCAAACCCATCATTGTCGCGAACGCTCTCCACGCCCAGGAAACCCGGTTGCCCTGCGGCGAGTTCGACCATGCGATCGGCCATTTGTCCGTAGCCGTCTTCCACTGAAGTACGTTGGGACGAAAAAATGACTGAGTAGTAGGGCGGCTCAGGCAGTATTGCGAAGGAGGGGGTCGTCATATTCAGACTCTGATCACTCGCCCCGGATTCATCAAATTTTGCGGATCCAGCGCCCGTTTGATAGCGCGCATCATCTCCAACGCAACCGGCGATTTGTACTTTTCCAATGTATTCACTTTCAGGCTGCCGACACCATGTTCGGCCGAGATCGAGCCCTTGAATTTGGCGACAGAATCAAACACCAAACTATTGACATTTTCTTCATGCTTGCGTAAAAACTCTGCAGCATTCATACCTTCGGGAGCTTGTACGTTGTAGTGCAAATTTCCGTCACCCAAATGACCAAAGTTGACCAGGCGTACGCCTGGGATGGATTCTTGGAGCAATGAATCGGTAGCCTGCACGAAATCCGAGAGGTGCGACACCGGAATCGATATGTCGTGTTTGATGTTCAGTCCTTCCTCCACCTGCGCCAGAGGAATGCTCTCGCGAATGTGCCACAGTTGCCTGGCCTGTGACAAACTCCCGGCCACCACGGCGTCAGTCACGCAGCCCTGATCAAGTGCGGTTTCCAGCAGATGTTCAAAGCGGGTTCTGGCATGGGTTTCGGACTCGTGATCCGAGTTCTCCAGCAGCACGCAGTAAGGTGAATTCAGGCGCAATGGTACGTGTAGATGTGGAAAATGCTTGGTGACCAGACTCAGCGCGAATTGCCCCATGGCTTCAAAGCCGGTGAGTCCGGCGCCCAAATGACGGTGTGCCAGCCCCAGCAGGTCAATCGCCTGCCCCAGCGAAGGCACCGCCGCCCAGGCTGTTAGTTGTGCGGCAGGCAGTGGGTAGAGCTTGAGGGTGGCGGCAGTGATGATGCCCAGCGTGCCCTCAGACCCAATGAATAAGTCGCGCAGGTCGTAGCCGGTGTTGTCTTTGCGCAGACCGGTGAGCCCGTGCCACACCTCGCCCTGCGCACTGACCACTTCCAGTCCCAGACAAAGCTCGCGCGTGTTGCCGTAGCGCAGCACCTGGGTGCCGCCTGCGTTGCTGCCCAGGTTGCCGCCGATGGTGCAGCTGCCCTCGGAGGCCATGCTTAGCGGGAACAAAAAATCAGCTTCCTCAGCGCAGTCCTGCAGACTTTGCAAAATGCATCCGGCCTCCGCCGTCAGCGTGAGGTTGTCTGCATCCAGGCTGCGCACATTTTTCATGCGTTGCAGGCTCAGCACGATCTGGCAGCCAGATTCATCGGGTGTGGCGCCAACCACCAGGCCCGTATTGCCGCCTTGTGGCACGATGCTGACACCGCTGGCTGGATTCACCTTGCGAAATAGAGCACAGGCTTTGACCACTAGCGCCACTTCATCGGTGCTGGCCGGTCGCACCACCGCCAACGCCTTGCCGTGCGAGCGTTTGCGCCAGTCCTGTTCCCACGCCGTCAGGTCACCATCGGTGTAGACGTGGGCGCCTCCCACAATGTGTCTAAGGTCCTCCATCAGCGTATGCATTTCACTATCCTAGCTTGTGTGCGTTGCTCAGGCGCAGACGAACATGCAGGGCGCAGGCCACAAACAGCGTCAGGCACAGCAGCAGTTCGACCATGGCCAGGTAGTTGCCCGGCGATTTGTCGCTGTAGGCGCGCACTGCCCCTTCCGTGAAATATAGCCATACCAAAAGGGAGACCCAACGGTAGGTGTACATACGGTTTTTCAATAACCCAGCCAACGGAATGCACAGCGGCAATACTTTGAGCGCCAGCCACGACCCGTTGGGTCGAAGGGGGGCCAGGAACAATTCCCAGGCAAGGCCCAGCAGGATCAATCCCAGCAAGCTGCCGACCGCCAGGTGACGAGTGGTCGCAACCAGCGAACGGGAAAATTTCTGCGTTGTATTTGTAGACATATTCATGGCAATGGCATCATAGCGGTCATGAGTCTGCCACCCACCCAGCCGTTGACCGCGCCCCAGCGCATTGAAGTCCTGCTCAAAAATCTGTCGCACTTTCCCTGGAAAAGCACGGCGCTCACCCTGCGGGAACGTTTTCGGGAAGATCGCCTGGGCCTTACCGCCAGCAGTCTGACCTTTACCACCACCATTGCGCTGGTACCGCTGATCGCCGTGGCGCTGGCGGTGTTCACCGCGTTCCCGATGTTTGCCAAGTTTCAGGACGTGCTGCAGAAGTGGCTGATCGAAAGCCTGATTCCGGACAACATCGCACGCCAGGTGCTGGGTTACCTGACGCAGTTTGCCGGCAAGGCCAGCCGGCTGGGCACGGTCGGCGTGGCGCTGCTGT
>JANXLW010000424.1 GCA_025354965.1 Betaproteobacteria bacterium | reverse complement strand
CAGGATGTGCAGCGCTTTTATGAGGCCTATCGCCTGCAACAGACACCAGCGCTCAAAACTGCACTTGCCGAAGCTTCCAACGGATCGACAGACTGACATGCGCCTGATGCCAATATTGAACGGTGGGCTGATTGCCGTCGTAGTCCAGATCGGTGTGCCTCTTGAGGCAGGTGCCCAGGTTTTGGCTCAGGGGGGTCCACTCCGCCACTTGGCGGTTGCACAGTTCGGCATGCCGGCCGATGCCAAATTCGTGTTTTGTAATGGCGAGGACTGTCCGGCACGAAGCCTCAAACATATTGCGGTGGCGACACCGGTGGCCCGGGTGCCCATTGCAGTGCCTTACGTCCCGCCCACCGCAGTCAAAACACTGGAGCCGGCTGAGCTGGCGCAGGCAAGGGAAGAAATCTACATGCCACCCAAGGCCGCGCTGGCCAAGAAGCCCAAGCGCAAAAAAGCCAAGGTGGCCATCGATTGCAGGTCGGTGCCAGCCACCAAATAAGACCTCAGCCTCTTCGCGCGCCCTGGCGTGGAGCCCATAACGGGACTTTTTTTCAGGGAAACCATCGAGAGAACTATCGGAAATGAATGCCATGTTATCCATGAACGCGCGCGCGCAAGCCTTGCCCGCCTGGTTGAAAGCCTTGTTGTTGACGGCTGTTTGTGTCGGCTTGCTGATGCTGTCAAAGGGCGCGCTGGCGGCCGACGGCACCGAGTTTGCCGATGCCGTGACCAAGTGGGATGGCTGGGTCAAGGGCAATTTGGGCAAGTTGGCCGCCTTGATCGCGCTGGGAGTTGGTTCGGTCGTCGCCGCCGTCAAGAAGGACTGGACCTGGTTCTTTGGTGCTGTCGTGTTGTCGATGGGCATTGGTGTCATCTTGGGCATCGTCAACGCCTCGTTCACGGCCACCATCTGATTTGGACCACTGGCCATGTCCGACAAGAACGACCTCTCGCACTACATCCCGAAACGGCTGGACGACACCGGCAAGTTCCTGTTTTGGGACAAGGACGTGGCCTTCATCGCCCTGGCCGGTGTCTTGCTCGGCCTGGCCATTGATTTTCCGATCATGGGTTTGTTATTTGGCATGGTCGCCGCTTTCTATTACGGAAAACTCAAAGGCGGCAAACACCCCGGCATGGCCATCCACATTTTGTACTGGCTCACTGGCTTTCCGGAGCTGGAAGAGTTGCCCAACAGCCACTTTCGTGAGTTCAACGGCTGACCGGGCACCGAGAAAAGATCAAACAAAGATATGACCCCCGCCAACCACATCAGCGAGCTTCAAAAGCTGAAATCCCAGGTCAGTTTCCTGCGTGTCTCCAGCTTGAGCCTCAGCTTGATCCTGTTGATCGGCGTGCTGCTGCTGGGTTTTGTTATCAGCCGCGACACCACCAAGATCGTGCCGGTCGAGGTGCGCCGTCCCTATGAAATGGGGGCCAATTACGCCAACAAGGACTACCTGCTGGATATGACGGGTTATGTGCTGGACCGCATCCTGACCGTCACACCGGAAACCGTCGACTACAACAACCGGACGATCCTCAAGATCACTGACCCGGACGGGTATGCCGAGTTGAAGACCGCACTGGATTCTGCGGCGGCCCGCCTCAAGCAGGAAAAAATCACCACCATCTGGGTGCCGCGCAGCGAAGAAATCCAGGAGCGCGCCATGAGGGTCAAGGTCAAGGGGCGGCTCAAGACCTACATCGCCGACAAGCTCACCAGCGAGCGCGACAAAGAATATTCCGTTGAATTCCAAATCACCATCTCAGGGCGTCTGTATGTCACCAAAATCCAGGAAGTTGTTGCGGTCGAGCCTCTTAGGCCTGCTGCTTCTTGAAGCCGGTGGAGCCTACGCCACCGCCACCATCGAAGGCGCGGACCGCAACCACGTCCAGGTCAAGATTTCGGCCAAGGAACAGAACCTGCTGGCCATCGAGGGCCGGCGCATCGAATCCGTCGTGCCTTCGCAAAAGGGTGTGTTGGTCACGCAAAAAGACGAAGGGCAGGGCGTCCTGTATTTCACGCTGGCCGGCAACACGCCCAACCTCGGCACCGTGACCTTGTTCGTCACCGACGACCGGGCGACACGCTACAAGCTGATTCTGGTGCCCAGTGCCATTGCGGCCGAAGAAATCATCCTGATCCCGCCTGCTGCCAAGACCGGCGTGACTGGTCTGCCGCGAAGCGTGGCCGCCGATGGTCGCGCCGGATCCTACCAGCGACGGATCAAGGAATTGATCCTGGCCATGGCGGACGAGGCCAAAGTGGATGACAAAGCAGGCGGCTTGGACGCCATCACCCTGAACCAGGAGGTGCCACTCTGGCGTGAAGGCAAATTGCTGCTGCTGGCCAAATTCCCCGAAGCGGATCTGGTCGGCGAAAAGTACCGCCTCACCAACATCTCTGACACCCCCCTGTTGTTGGTCGAACAGGAGTTGTACCGCAAAGGGGTACGCGCCATAGCGGTCGACAACCAGACACTGGCGCCGGGTGAGCAGACCGACATCCTGATTGTGCGGGAGCGCAAAGACAATGAGTGACCCGAACCAGCAGACGCGCAAACGCCAGATTATCCTGATCGTTAGCGCCATTGGCGGCATCCTGGGTCTGGCGGTGGCGGGCGCTTTCTTGTTTGACCCGGCGCCGCCCTCGGCGCGCAAAGAAAAACCCAAAACCGTCAACATCACAGCACCCGGCAACATCGACGACAAAGACGCCTGGCGCGCCCAACAAGCCTCGAAAGAAAAGACCAACGAGGCCCTGATTGGCGAACTCAGAGCCAAGGTCCAAGTGCAGGACGACGAGTTCAAGAAGTTTCTCAAAAACCAGGATGAACTCAGGGCCAGAGCGACAGCGGGCCAGGGGGGCATCAGCGACCGCGCCAATCAGATGCTCTTGTCCACACCTTTGCCCGCAGCTGTGACGCCGGGCAGCCCGCCACTCGCCGGCCAGAGGGTTTTGTTGCCACCGGGTGGCAAATCATTGCCAGACGGCGCCGGGATCTTGAACAAACCCCTCAATGCCGTGCCCGAAATCCCCGCCCGGGAACTGGAAATCATCCGCTTCAACAGCCGCGACGCCAAACCCGTCTTGTCCGGTGGCGCGTTGGGTGGCACACAGGAAGTACAAGGTTTCCCGACGGACGAGAAGGCCAGGAAGTTTGCCACCACCAGTGTCACTGGCGCTGCCAAAGCCGAGCCGATCCAGTTCTTGCCGGCGGGCTCCTTCATCCGTGTCGCCATGCTCAACGGCATGGACGCGCCGACCGGGGGCCAGGCGCAGAGCAACCCTTTGCCTTTGGCCCTGCACGTGGTCGACATCGCCAACTTGGCCAACAAACACAGACTCGACATTCGTGACTGCCGCGTGATCGCGGCGGGCTGGGGGGATCTGTCCTCGGAACGCATGATGGCGCGCTCCGAAACCTTGACCTGCATCCTGAACGGGGAAGCCATCGAGGCCCCGATCAAGGGCCAGTTGATTGGTGAAGACGGCAAGGCTGGGGTGCGCGGGCGGCTGGTGACCAAACAGGGCCAGATCCTGGCCAATGCCTTGTTGGCTGGCGGCTTGTCCAGCATTGGCAAAGCCTTTCAGCAGTCGGCCACGGTGGCCACCACTGGCGCGGCCGGCATCAGCGAAACCGTGGACCCGGGCAAGGTCGGCCAGGCTGCCCTGGGGGGTGGCATCGGTTCGGCTGGTCAGATGTTGGCCCAGTACTACCTCAAGGCGGCCGACAAACTTTTCCCGGTGATCGAGACCGACGGCGGACGGGTGGTCGAACTGATGATCACCAAAGGCGTGGTGCTCAACCTCGCAGGCGCTGGCAAAGACGAGTTCCGGGGCCTGATGAAACGCGGCGTCAGCAGCAGCAATACAAGGAAATATGAAGATGATTAAACCGGCATTGACCCTTTTGGTGTGGGGCGTCTTGTGTTTCAGCGCCCAGGCCCAGGACGACAACACCAGCCGCATCGCCGACCGATTCCGGACGATGTACCCCAAGACCAGTTTCAGGGACATCCGCGCTTCGCAGGTGGCCGGCATTTACGAGGTGGTGATGGGCGACAACACCGCCTACACGGACGCGACCGGGCGTTATTTCATCTTTGGCCATCTGTTTGACATGCAGGAGCAAGTGGACCTCACGGCACAGCGGCAGGTCGACACGAAGAAGAGTGAATTTCCGACACAGTTCCTGGCCAATGCCATCAAGACCGTGCGCGGCGACGGCAGCCGTATGCTGGCCATCTTCAGTGACCCGGATTGCCCTTACTGCAAGACGGTCGAAGCTCAGTTGGCCAAACTGGACAACATCACGGTCTACACCTTCCTGTACCCGCTGGAGGCGATTCACCCGCAGGCCAAAACCCGCTCGGTCAGCATCTGGTGTGCGCCCAACAAAACCAAGGCCTGGGCCGATCTGATGCTGACCGGCAACAAACCCAAACTGGTGGCCTGCAACAACCCCATCAACGACAACCTGGTGCTGGGCTCGCGCCTGGGCGTGGTCGGCACACCGACCTTGATCGCGCTTGACGGACGCCTGATGCCAGGGTCTGCACCGGCCGAACGCATCGAGGCCTGGTTGTCCGCAGCGGTCGTCAGCTCGTCGAACGGGGTGGTGAAGCCATGAACCGGATCTCTTGTTTCAATTGGTTTGCTGCAGGCTTGTTGGCCGTCACGCTCCCCGCCTGTTCCAACATGTCGGGTCTAGATGCCAACAACCAATTCGCCTGCAAGGCGCCGGATGGCATCCTGTGCGAAAGCATGAGTGGCATTTACGCCAATGCCCAGGCCAAAAACCTGCCGGGGCAACGTGTCGGCCATGGGTCGGGCCGCCCCAGCGAAACGGGTGCCACGGTCAGCAGCGGTGTCTTGACCCGGCCGATTGAATCCGGCACCCCGATCCGCAGCGCGCCGCGCTTGTTGCGGGTCTGGTTTGCGCCCTGGGAAGACAGCGATGGGGATTTGCACGACCAAAGCTATATCTACCTGCCGGTGGACACCGGTCGTTGGCTGATCGAACACAACCGCCGTCGCATCCAGGATGCCTACCGACCGGTCCGGCTGCCGACCAACACTGCACCGCCGGTCAGCCAGGCCAATCCCTCGCGCCTGACGACCAGCCCAGCGAGTCTGAACGCGCCCACGGAGGCTCCGCTTGACGGCAGCGGTGTGAACCAGGCCCGTCTGGGCGCGGCCCAGGCGCGCGACCTGATGGGTGGCTTGTTCAAGCCGGCTGAAGCCAGCACGGACGAATAAATCGTCACGGCCACCCTACAGAACAAGGAACCTTTGATGGACGCGACTTTGCAAGGACGTTTCGGCGCTTATGCCCGGCAGTTCTGGAACGAGACGGTCTTGGGCAACACCGATGATGCCGGCAAACGCCCGGCGCCGGTGAATGCCGCCAATGAAGTGGCCAGCATGTATGGCCTGCACTCAATGCTGAAATACGACCAGTTCGACGAGACCACGGGCTTGTTTTTCAACGAAGGCTCGGTGTCCTTTTGTTTCGAGGTGGTGGCCCAGACCGGCGCCGACGAGGACATGGCCAGCCGGCTCAATACCTTGTTCACACCGGTACCGCCAGGTTTTGGCATTCAGTGGTGCCTCTTCGGTTCACCCATGTTGGACGAGAAGTTCGAGGACTACCTGACCCTACGCCATATCGCCGTGGACAAGGGGATCACCACGCCGTTCTTTTCGGAATTGGCCCAGCGGCGCATCAACTACATCCGCAAAGGCAAAGGCAACCCCTTGTGGACGAATGACAACTACATGGTCAAGGATGTGCGTTTGTTGTTTTCGATCACCAAGACCGGCTCGTTCCACGATGCCAAGTTGATCGAAGAGCTCAATGAACTGCAGGAAACCGTGCGCGCCTCCTTGCGAGCCGCCGGCCTTCCGTCATTCACTCTGGATGCCAATGGCCTGATCAATTTCCTGTGGCCAATCCTGAACCCTGGGGCCATGTTCAGCGCATCGGTGACGCCTTTGGTCGAGTACGACGGCAACAAGTCACTGAAGAACCAGGTGACCCAACTAGGCCAGCATGTGCGCGTGACCGCCGACGAGATCTTGTTTGGCCTGCCGCCCGAGCGCCACGGTGATCCGGACCACCGGGTTGCCGTGCGCGGTTTTGGCATCCAGCAATATCCCCAGAAAAAAGAACTCTGGGAGATGGCCAACATCATCGGCTCCTTTTTCGATGACGGCCTGCAATACCCCTGTCCTTTCCTGATCTGTGGCGGGGTTTACACCCTGGACCCGAACGTGGTCGACAGCAAGGCCCAGTTGAAGGCCGCGCGCAGCAAACAGAACGCAAAATCCAAAATGGCCGAATACCAGCCCGAGCTGGCGATGCAGGCCCACGATTGGGACATTGTTTTGCACCAGCTCAGCACTGGCGGAAGTCTGTGCGAGCTGTACCACACCCTGGTGCTGTTCGCCCCCAAGAAGACCATCAACCGGGCCAGCCAGGTGGCGGTCAATGTCTGGCGCAGTGAACGTTTTTCACTGTGCCCGCTGCAAATGCTGCAACTGGCCACGCTGTACGCCAGCCTCCCCATGACCTTGACCGACTCCGTGCGCGCCGACCTGAACAAACTGCGCCTGATGAGCACCAAGACCACGGTCAATGCGGTCGACATGGCCCCGGTCATTGGGGAGTGGAAGGGCGCCGGCGACCCGGTGATGATGTTCTTTGGCCGCCGCGGCACACCGACCTTCCTGGACTTCTACAGCAACCAGCAAGGCAATTACAACGTCTTTGTTGCGGGAGTGTCGGGTTCCGGCAAGTCAGTGGCCATGAACGAGATCGTCAGCTCCTACCGCGGCATCGGCGCGCGGGTCTGGGTCATCGATGTGGGGCGCTCCTACAAGAACCTGATTGCCTTGCAAAAGGGCACCTTCCTGGAATTCACGCCCACCACCAACATCTGCATCAACCCCTTCTCCTGGGTTGGCACCGACGACGAGCTCGATTTCAAGGCGGAGATGCGCATGCTCAAACCCATGATTGGGCGCATGGCCTCACCCAATGAGCCGCTCAACGAGTTTCAATATGCGCTGATCACGGAGGCCATCACGGCGGTCTGGAACGACTACGGGCAAGCCACCAACCCGACCTTGATCCGCGACTACCTGCTGTCGAACATCAAGAACGAATCCGGTGGGATCGAACGGGTGGCCTACGAGTTGGCCAAGCAGCTGCAGCCCTTCACCACAGAAGGCATCTACGGCAGCTTCTTCAACGGCCAGGCCAATCTGGATCTGGACGGCGACATGATCGGCCTGGAGCTCGAAGAGCTCAAGAACGCGCCCGAGTTGCGCCGCGTCGTCTTGTTTGTTTTGACCTCACGCATCGCCCACGACATGTACCTGACGCGGGACCGCAAGAAACTGTGTCTGGTCGACGAGGCCTGGCAGTTGTTGGGGGCGGACAAGGAAACGGCTGAGTTCATTGAAGAAGGTTACCGGCGCGCGCGCAAATACAACGGCATCTTCTGCGTCGGCACCCAGGGCATCGAGGACGCCTACAAAAACGATGCAGCCCAGGCGGCCTACACCAATGCAGACTGGAAACTTTTCCTGCGCCAGGATCGCAAGAACCTGGAAAAACTGATCCACGACGGCATGGTCAGTTTCACGCCTGCCGTCAAACGCATGCTGTTGTCGCTGCGAACCGAGAAAGGGCGGTTTTCTGAAATGCTGATTTCTTCACCGAATGGGGACTCGGTGGTGCGCCATATCCCGGATCCGTTTTCGCTGCTGATGGCATCCACCAATTCCACCGACTTCAACGAAGGGCAGGAACTGCAGTCGCAGGGTTATTCCACCATGGAAACGCTGGAGATCATCCTCAAACGGCGCGGCCAGCAAGAACCACTGCGCCACCGGAGGCGACAAGATGATTGAGTCCCACGAAACGTCGGCGCTCGATGTCGCCCCTCCTGTTGCCGGCCCCTCAAAAGACGGCTTGCAAACCCTGTCGATCGCGCTGGTGGCCACCGTATTGACCCTGCTTGCCCTGGTGCCTCTGGCCTTTGTCGCTTACCGGCATCAGCCACCGCAGATCGTCACCGTCGATCTGCAAAAACTGCTGGAGGAACAACAACAAAAGACCATCGACTTGCTCAAGAAAGGCGGTGGTCTCAGCGAAGAACAACGCCTCGCCGCAGAAAAACTCACCATCGATTTCGCCAAAGCCCTCTCGGTCGCCGTCGATGCCCTAGGACA
>JANXLW010000207.1 GCA_025354965.1 Betaproteobacteria bacterium | reverse complement strand
CTTGGCAAAGTGGTGCGCAACCCCAATTACCGTGGTGTCACGGTTGACTTCTGGAACCGCCTGGCTGGCGTTGGCCGCGACGCGACCACCCATGGCACTGCCTTTTGCGGCAAGGGGGAGCCCAGCCAGGTGATTCGGGTTGGCCATTCTTCACCACCGTGTCTGTTTCGCGCTGTCGAAGTGTTCGGAGGTCAATCATGAAGGCGCCAGATTTTGTCACGCGAGTGCACCGGCATTTCGACCAGCTCTGCACCCATCTGTTGGCTAAGCTGGCGTCTGGCGAACAGGCCACGATCAACATCACCGCTGAAGAAACACTGTTTGTGCGTTTCAATGGCAACCGCGTGCGCCAGAACACTGACGTGGAGCAACTCAATCTGGCACTGTGTCTGCAAAGCAATGGCCGCACAGTGGAGCAAAGCAGCACGCTCACCGGCCAAAGCGAGACGGACCAGGCGGCCCTGACGCGTCTGCTTGAAAGCTGCCGTCAAGAGGCTATGGTTCTGCCGGTCGATCCCAACCAGGTGCCGATCGAAAACCATGGCTCCAGCGTGGAAGAATTCCGGGGTGCGCTGCTGGCGCCGCAAGAGGTCGTGCGTGCAGTGGTGGGACCGGCCCAGAGTTGTGACCTGGCCGGTCTGTACGCCGGGGGTGTGGTGATTCGTGGCAATCGAAATTCCAAAGGCCAGAGCCACTGGTTCGCCACCGAGACTTTCTTCCTGGACTATTCGCTTTACAACGGGCAGCAAGCTGCCAAGGGCAGTTACGCCGGGTCGCATTGGAATGCCGCCGAATGGGCAACCAAGTTGCACCGCACCCGAGCACTGTTGCAACTGCTGAGCAAACCACAGCAGAATGTGAAGCCGGGCTGCTACCGCACCTACCTGGCGCCGCGAGCCTTTTCTGATCTGGTGGGTATGCTGGGGTGGAATGCCCTGTCCGGCGCTGCCTGGAAGCAGGGACGAAGCCCCTTCAAGAAACTGGCAGAAAAAGAGGCACGCCTTTCGCCGCTGTTGCAGATTAGCGAGAACTTCACGCTGGGCCTGACCCCACGCTTCAATAGCCTTGGCGAGGTTTCCGAGGCGAGGTTTCCACTGATCGAGAACGGCGAACTCAAGACCATGCTGGTAAGTTCGCGCACTGCCAAAGAGTACGGTCTGGCGGCCAATGGTGCCTCCGAAGCTGAAGCCCCTCGCGCCATGGATGTGGGAACCGGATCGCTAGAGGAGAAAGATATCCTGAAGGAGCTCGGCACCGGACTGTACCTGTCCAATCTTCATTACCTCAACTGGAGCGACCCAGTGTCAGCACGAATAACAGGCATGACCCGCTACGCCTGTTTCTGGGTGGACGGCGGCGACATCGTCGGACCGATCAAAGACTTGCGCTGGGACGAGAGCCTGTACAACGCATTGGGCAGCAACCTGATGGCGCTGACAACGCATGCCGAAATCGACCCTGCAGTCGACACCTACTTTCAGCGCGCCCTGGGCGGCTCGCGCACGCCCGGCGCACTGGTGGACCAATTCACGTTCACGCTGTAGCTGAACACGCCGAACCCTCAGTGCACCACGCGCTCGAAACTGAATTGTCCGGGCGAGCGGATCGGGTCCACATCGACCGGGATCACATCCTTGGGTGAAAACTTGCCTTCCAGCAACAATCTGGACAGCGGATTTTCAATGCGTTGCTGAATCGCACGCTTCAAAGGTCGCGCGCCAAACACGGGGTCGAATCCGACCTTGGCCAACTCCGCCAGCGCTGCCGGCGACACTTCCAGCGTTAAATCCATCTTCACCAGCCGCGCCTGCAACACCTTGATCTGAATGCCGGCAATCTCGGCAATATGCTTGGCACTCAAAGCGTGGAACACCACCGTCTCGTCGATACGGTTCAAAAACTCAGGCCGAAAGTGGTTCTTCAGCTCATCCGTCACGGCATCCTTGATGTCTTCACTATCCTGGCCCACCATGCTCTGGATCATGTGCGAACCAATGTTGCTGGTCATGACGATCACGGTGTTCTTGAAATCCACGGTACGACCCTGGCCGTCGGTCAGGCGTCCATCGTCGAGCACTTGCAGCAACACGTTGAACACATCGGGGTGCGCTTTTTCTACCTCGTCGAGCAACAACACGCTATAGGGTTTGCGACGCACCGCTTCGGTCAGATAACCACCCTCCTCGTAGCCCACGTAGCCCGGCGGCGCACCAATCAGGCGAGCCACCGAATGCTTTTCCATGAACTCGCTCATGTCGATGCGCACCAGATGGTCTTCTGAATCAAACAGGAAACCGGCCAGTGCCTTGCAGAGTTCGGTCTTGCCAACACCCGTCGGACCCAGGAACAGGAAGCTTCCAGTCGGGCGATTGGGATCCGACAATCCGGCACGCGAGCGGCGAATGGCGTTGGCCACCGCCAGGATGGCTTCGTCCTGCCCGACCACGCGCTGGTGCAGCTTGACTTCCATTTGCAGTAATTTGTCGCGCTCGCCTTGCAGCATTTTGGAGACAGGAATCCCGGTGGCTCGGCTCACCACCTCAGCGATTTCCTCGGCGCCGACCATGGTGCGCAGCAACTGCGGGCGACCGCCATCTTTGGCATTTTTTGCCTTGCCGGCTTCCTGTGCCTGGGCTTCCTTGAGTTGTTTTTCCAGCCCCGGTAGCTTGCCGTGTTTAAGTTCACCTACGCGGTTGAAGTCACCTTTGCGAGTGAACTCCTCGATCTGGAACTTGAGCTTGTCGATCTCCTCCATGATGGTCTTGGAGCCTTGCGCCTGGGCTTTTTCGGCTTTCCAGATCTCATCCAGGTCGGCAATCTCTTTTTGCAACTTGCTGATTTCCTCGTTGATCAGCTCGAAGCGCTTTTGCGAAGCCTCGTCCTTCTCGCGCTTGACCGCTTCACGCTCAATCTGCAACTGAATAAGGCGCCGATCCAGCTTGTCCATCACTTCGGGCTTGGAATCGAGCTCGATCTTGATCTTGGAAGCAGCCTCGTCAATCAGATCGATCGCCTTGTCCGGCAAAAACCGATCGGTGATGTAACGGTGACTCAACTCGGCCGCGGCGACAATGGCCGGATCTGTGATTTGCACGCCGTGGTGGGTTTCATAGCGGGCTTGCAGGCCCCGCAGAATCGCAATGGTGTCTTCCACCGTCGGTTCACCCACCAGAATCTTCTGGAAACGGCGTTCCAGCGCAGCGTCTTTCTCAATGTATTTACGGTACTCGTCCAATGTGGTGGCACCCACACAATGCAGTTCGCCGCGAGCCAGTGCCGGCTTTAGCATGTTGCCAGCATCCATCGCACCTTCGGCCTTGCCGGCACCCACCATGGTGTGCAACTCGTCAATGAAAACGATGGTCTGGCCCTCGTCCTTGGCCAGATCCTTGAGCACATTTTTCAGGCGCTCTTCAAACTCACCGCGGAACTTGGCACCGGCCAGCAATGAAGCCATGTCCAGCGACAACACGCGCTTGCCCTTGAGCGAATCCGGCACTTCACCGGCGACGATGCGTTGCGCCAATCCCTCCACAATGGCAGTCTTGCCGACACCGGGTTCGCCAATCAACACCGGGTTGTTTTTGGTGCGGCGCTGCAGCACCTGGATGGCGCGTCGAATTTCGTCGTCCCGACCAATGACGGGATCGAGTTTGCCCAAACGAGCGCGCTCGGTCAGATCGACACAGT
>JANXLW010000420.1 GCA_025354965.1 Betaproteobacteria bacterium | reverse complement strand
GGCGTCGAGCGCGCTGGTGGCCTCGTCCAGCAACAGCAGGGGCGGGTTTTTCAGCATGGCGCGGGCAATTGCAATGCGTTGGCGCTGACCACCCGACAGGCGCACGCCGCGTTCGCCCAAAAAGGTGTCATAGCCCTCGGGCAAAGCACTGATGAACTCATGGGCAAAAGCAGCCTGGGCGGCAGCCTTGACCTCCAGGTCGCTGGCGTCAGGCTTGCCGTAGCGGATGTTTTCCAGCGCGCTGCTGGAGAAGATGACCGCGTCTTGCGGCACGATGCCGATGCGCTGTCGCAAGTCATGCAAAGCCAGGTCACGGGTGGCCACACCGTCCAGCACGATGCGCCCCGAGGCCGGGTCGTAAAAGCGCAGCAGCAACTGGAATACCGTGCTCTTGCCAGCGCCGCTGGGTCCGACCAGTGCCACGGTCTGGCCTGGTTTTACGGTCAAAGAAAAATCATTCAATGCGGCCTGGTTCGGGCGCGACGGGTAGTGAAACCGGATGGCTTCAAATTGAATGGCGCTACCGGTCAGCTGCATCGGTGCTGCTACCGGATTTATCGGTGATGCAATGGGTGATCGGCTCGCCAGCAACTCCATCAAGCGTTCGGTGGCACCGGCGGCGCGCAGCAAGTCGCCATAGACTTCGCCCAATATGGCAAAGGCACTGGCGAGGATGATGACGTACATCACCGTCTGGCCCAAGTCCCCGGCACTGATGCGCCCGGCCATCACGGCTTGCGTGCCCTGGTACAAGCCCCATAACAAGGCCGCCGAGGTGGCGATGATGATGAAGGCCACCAGCACCGAGCGCGCCTTGGTGCGCCGCACCGCCGTCTTGAAAGCGTTGTCGGTAGAGAGGTTGAAGCGTGCCGACTCACGTCCTTCGGCGGTGTAGCTTTGCACTACGGGGATGGCGTTCAGCACTTCGGCGGCAATGGCGCTCGAATCGGCGATGCGGTCCTGGCTGGCGCGTGACAGCCTGCGCACGCGCCGACCGAACCACAGCGACGGCACCACCACCAGCACCAGCACGCCCAGCACCTGAAACATCACATAGGGGTTGGTCCAGATCAGCATGCCCAGGGCACCAATGCCCATCACCGTGTTGCGCAAACCCATGGAGAGCGACGACCCCACCACCGTTTGCACCAGCGTGGTGTCGGCGGACAAGCGCGACAACACTTCGCCGGTTTGCGTGGTTTCAAAAAACTCGGGACTTTGCTCAAGCACGTGGCCGTAGACCGCATTGCGCAAATCGGCGGTGACGCGCTCGCCAAGCCAGCTCACCATGTAAAAGCGCGCGGCTGAAAACAGACCCAGCATGGTTGCCACGGCAAAGAGGGCAACAAAATGCTCACGCAAGGCCATCACCTGCGCGCCTTTGTCGGACTGCACCAGGCCGCCGTCGATCAGGCTGCGCAGGGCCAGCGGAAAAGCCAGTGTCGCCACCGCCGCCAGCACCAAAAAGACGAGCGCCAGCCCAATGCGGCCGCGGTAAGGCATGAGGAAAGGCCGCAGGCCGGACAATGATCGCGGCGAGCCTTTGGCAGGCACGCTAGGGGGTGCAGAAGTAAGTGCAGAGGTGGTCATAACCCAAAGTGTAGCCAAAATCGGCAGAAAAGGTTGCCGCACCAAACATAGCCTTGACAATTAATGCCTAAGCAATTAATATTCGCCGCCTTATGAGTTCTTCAAAAAAATCCGCCAAGTCAGACAGGCAAACCGCGCCAGCGCAGTGCGCCGGTATTGCGTTCTATTGCGCCGGCGACTACGTGCCGGAAGACAGCGTCGGTTATATGATCCGGCGCGTGCTCGCCTCTGTGGCGCATGAAGTAGAGCGTCAGTTGGTAGCCAGTGATCTGACCAACGCGCAATGGGTCCCGCTGCTCAAATTGTTCATGGGCCGGGCGTCCACGGTGGCTGAGCTGGCGCGCGAATGCCAGCTCGATGCCGGCGCCATGACCCGACTGCTGGACCGGCTCGAAGCCAAGGGCTTGTGCCGTCGGGTGCGATCGGTAGAGGACCGGCGCGTTGTCAACATCGAATTGACATTGGAAGGACGCCAGGCCGCGAAAGGTATCCCGGACGTCCTCAGCAGTGTTCAAAACGCGCATCTCACCGGTTTTTCGATTGAAGAATTTGAAACCTTGAAAGGTTTTTTGCGTCGCATCCTGGACAACGCACAAACCCTGTCCCCAACCACACCCACTGCAGGAGAACCGAATGACGCCTGACCACTCCCGTCGTTGCGAGCGCAGCGTCGCAAGCCGTGGCAATCGCTTGACCCTGTCCGCACTGCTTATTGTTGCTGCTTTGGATTTGTCGGCTTGTGCCAACCTGCCCGATAGCTCACCCCAAGCCACTTTGCGCGATGCATCCTCCCTGGGCTTGTCTGCTGAGCAAAGTGCAACCTTGGCGCTGGACGCTCAGTGGTGGCGCGAGTTTGGCGACGCACAACTCAACCAGCTGATCGATGAAGCGCTGCTGAGCAACCCGTCTCTCAAAATAGTGCAAACCCGACTCACGCGTGCCAACGTTGCGGCTGACGTGACCGACGCTGCCACCGGGCCACAACTCAGCGCAACACTCGACGCCATGCGGCAAAAATTTACTGCCACCGGCATGATTCCGCCACCGCTGGCGGGTTCGACTTATGTGACCGGTACAGCGCAACTCACGGGCAGTTGGGAGTTGGATTTTTTTGGAAAAAACCGCGCCGCACTGGATGCCGCATTGGGCAACGCGCGTGCCACCCAGGCCGACGCCGCTGCCGCCCGCACGCTGCTGGCCAGCAACGTGGCGCGCAACTACTTTCAACTGCTGCGCCTGAACGAGCAGCTTGGCGTGGCACGCCGACAGTTGGCACAGCGTGAACAGTCATTGCGATTGGTGATGGATCGGGTCCAAGCCGGACTCGATACAAGGCTTGAATTGCGCCAGAGCGAAGGCACTTTGCCCGAAGCCAGGCTTCAGATCGAAAGTCTGAATGAACAAATGGCCTTGGCGCGCCATGCACTGAACGCCTTGCTGGGCCAACCGGCCAAGACGCCAGAACTGGAACTGCCAGCACTGGCCGCCATCAAGAATATCGAAATGGTGATGAATATCCCATCGGACTTGCTAGGCCGCCGCGCTGATATCGCCGCCGCGCGCTGGCGCGTTGAAGCGGCCACGCAGGACGTAAGCAATGCGCGCAGCCAGTTTTACCCGAACGTCAATCTGGTCGCCTTCGCCGGCTTTTCCAGCATTGGGCTGGACCGCCTGCTGGGTGCCAATAGCGAGCAGTGGGGTTTGGGCCCGTCTTTGCGCTTGCCTTTATTTGACGGTGGCCGGTTGCGTGCCAATTTGCGTGGCAAAGCGACCGATCTGGATGCGGCAATCGAGAGCTATAACGCGGCCGTGATTGAAGCCGTGCGCGACGTTGCCGACCAACTGGCCTCAGCGCAATCCATCAACCGCCAGCAGACTCAGCAGCGCGCCGCGCAAGCCGCTGCCGAGAGCGCCTACGCCATTGCGATGCAGCGTCATGAAGCGGGGCTGAGCAATTTACTGACTGTCCTCACGGCCGAAACGGTGGTGCTGAGCCAGCGCCGCGTGGCGGTCGATCTGGCGGCCCGCGCACTTGACATTCAGGTTGCCCTGATGCGCGCTCTGGGGGGCGGCTACCAAGCTGAACTGTCGGCGTCCATGGCCCAAAAATAATTTGTACACATTTCAATTCGCAACACCATGACAGCACCTCAAAACCCTACCCCGGCGGCACCCATAGCGGCCAACCCGACGCGTAAGAAAGCGCTCATTACATTGGTCAGCATCGTTGCCGTCGTCGGTCTTGGCTGGCTTGCCTATGAGTGGCTGGTGGCCAGCCACTACGAATCGACCGATAACGCATATGTGCAAGGAAACGTCATCCAGATCACGCCGCAGATCGGCGGCACCGTGATGGCGATCCTCGCTGATGACACCGATTACGTCAAGGCCGGTCAACCACTTATCAAACTTGATCCGGCGGACGCCAGTGTGGCACTGGAGCAGGCCAGAGCTGGCCTGGCGCAAGCGGTGCGTCAGGTGCGCACACTGTATGCCAACAATGCCAGTCTGACGGCGCAAATTGCATTGCGTGAATCAGATGTGGCGCGCGCCGAAACCGAAATCGCCCGCGCTACCGATGACCTGAACCGGCGTCAATCGCTGATTGGCAACGGGGCCGTTTCGAAGGAAGAACTGCAGCATGCGCAAACGCAATTGTCCAACAGCAGGAGCGCGTTGAACTCAGCGCAGGCCGGCGTCACAGTGGCCCGGCAACAGTTGCTCAGCAACCAGACCATGACGGATGGCACTGCCATCGAGCAGCACCCCAGCGTGCTGGCGGCGGCCGCTAAAGTGCGCGAGGCCTGGCTGGCAACCCAGCGCGCTGCCTTGCCTTCGCCGGTAGATGGTTATGTGGCGCGGCGCACGGTGCAACTGGGCCAGCGCGTGGCGGCGGGTGCACCGTTGATGGCTATCGTGCCGCTCAATCAGTTGTGGGTCGATGCCAATTTCAAGGAAGTACAACTGCGCAACATGCGCATTGGTCAGAGTGTCACATTGACGGCTGATCTGTATGGCAAGCGGGTCGAATACGCCGGGCAAGTGGCCGGCTTGGGCATGGGTACCGGAGCCGCATTCGCCTTGTTGCCGGCGCAGAACGCCACTGGTAACTGGATCAAGGTGGTGCAACGGGTGCCGGTGCGCGTCACCCTCGACGCCGCCCAACTGGCGAAGAACCCGCTGCGGGTTGGTTTGTCGATGGAAGCAACGGTCGATGTCAGCAACAAAGAAGGCAAGATGCTAGCTGATGCGCCACGCCCGCAGGCCTTGTTGCAAACCGATGTGTATGCATCTTTGGACAGTGGCGCCGCTGAGGAAGTGCGAAGAATCATCAAAGCCAATCTGGGTCGCTAAGCAATCACCCAATGGCTAACGCACCACAATCCATACCTTTGGCACCACTACAGGGCAGGGCGCGCCTGTGGGGCACCATCGCCCTGTCGCTGGCCACCTTCATGAACGTGCTGGACTCGTCGATTGCCAACGTGTCTTTGCCCGCCATTGCGGGTGATCTGGGCGTCAGTGCCAACCAGGGCACCTGGGTTATCACCAGCTTTGGTGTGGCCAACGCGATTGCCTTGCCGCTGACCGGCTGGCTGTCGCAACGTTTCGGCCAGGTGCGCCTGTTTGTCACCAGCGTCTTGCTGTTTGTGCTGACCTCATGGCTGTGCGGCCTGGCACCGAATATGACGATGCTGATCGTGTTTCGTGCCCTGCAGGGATTTGTCGCCGGACCGATGATCCCCTTGTCGCAGGGGCTGCTGCTGTCAAGCTATCCGCCGGCGCTGGCCGGCCTGGCGATGGGTTTTTGGGCCATTACAACGCTGGTGGCACCGGTGCTGGGCCCGCTGTTGGGTGGCTGGATTACCGACAACATCAACTGGTCGTGGATTTTTTACATCAATATCCCGGTGGGTCTGATGTCGGCTTTCATGGTCTGGACGATTTACCACAAGCGCGAAAGCGTGACCCACAAATTGCCGATTGACGCCGTTGGTTTGGGCTTGCTGGTGTTGTGGGTAGGAGCCCTGCAGATCATGCTGGACAAAGGCAAGGAGCTGGACTGGTTTCATTCGCCCGAGGTGGTCGGGTTGGGTGTGGTGGCCTTGGTCGGTTGTGCCTTCTTCCTGGCTTGGGAGCTGACCGAAGAACATCCGGTGGTGGACTTGCGGTTGTTCAAACGGCGCAACTTCTGGTCTGGCACGCTGGCTATCTCGGTGGGCTACGGTTTGTTTTTTGGCAACGTGGTGTTGCTGCCGCTGTGGTTGCAACAGTTCATGGGCTACCCGTCGATCGACGCCGGCATGCTGCTGGCGCCGGTGGGTTTGTTCGCCATCATCCTGTCGCCTATTGTGGGCAAGAACATCAACAAGCTTGACCCGCGCCACCTGGCCAGTTTTTCCTTTGCGGTATTTGCCCTGGTGTTGGTCATGCGCTCGCATTTCAACACCCAGGCCGACTTCGGCACCATCATGTTGCCCACGCTGGTGCAGGGCATCGGGATGGCGTTCTTCTTCATCCCCTTGTCGGTCATTCTGTTATCGGGTATCGCGCCCGACAAAATTCCGGCGGCCTCGGGTTTGTCCAGTTTTGTGCGCATTGTGGCTGGCTCGTTTGGTACTTCGATTGCCACCACCGTATGGCAGGACCGCGCGGCCATGCACCATGCCCAGTTGGCCGAGTCCATCCATCAGGGTAATTTTGCGGCAACCCAGGTACTGGGTGCCATGAGCAACGCTGGTATGACAGCCGAGCAGGCGCTGGCGCAGGTCAACCGCTTGCTGGACCAGCAAGCCTATATGCTGGCCGCAAATGACGTGTTCTACGCCTCGGCACTTATTTTTCTGCTGCTGATACCGGTGGTCTGGCTGTCACGACCCAAGCCTGCGGGTGCTGGCAAAGCAGATGCTGCTGCCGGTGCCCATTGACGTTGTTTGACATTGCCTACAGCCGTAGCGGGCTGGCATAGCCAGTCATCTCCAGGTAGCCGCGCCCCACCAGCTTGGCGTTGCTGTCAAACAGCTCGCTCAAGCCTTCCCAATAGATGGCACCGGTGGACGCGCGGCTGTCCAGCTCCTGGTTGTCGATGACCGCTTTGACGGTATAGAAATCAGCCGGCGTGCGCACCATCCACTGCACCGGGTAACTGGCTCGCGTCAACCGGCTGGTCCAGCTGCGCACCGGTTTGAATAGCACTTCACCACGACTGAAAACGTGTGGCGT
>JANXLW010000192.1 GCA_025354965.1 Betaproteobacteria bacterium | reverse complement strand
CGCTGTGACAAGTCGAGGCAAACGCAATATTCGAGGAGTCAGAAAAAGAACCAGCAACTACGGGGCGAGAAACAGAGGAGACCCCATCAATCAGCCGTGTCATCCAACCCTTCGTATTTTATCTAACTAAACAGTATTGGGAACAACCCTGACATTCTGATTGATGACCGCCACAACGCCCGAACTGGCGGCTGAGACGGGTGAAGTGAAATTTGTTCCACCAGCCTGTCCATTGGAACCACCACCGCCACCACCACCGCCACCACCGCCACCACCGCCACCACCACCGCCACCACCACATGAAGCAAGCACAAGTATTGCAAATACCCCCGCAACCAGCTTGCCGTTAATACGCAAAATTTCAAGAACGCGACCCATCATGCCTCCCATTTTCTTCTCGGCAGCTTGTCCGCCGTGTTATTTAGTTCACCGCACTATCGTGATAGACGCGGTGCATATTGATTCTTCGACAAAATCAACTTCATTTTTTGAGTAGTAACATTTTGCATCATTCAACAAATGACGTTGGTTGTCAACACTTTGGTGTTCTCCAAAGGAGTTCGGCATGCGGCAAGACAAGAAGGCGAAAGGTCAAAACGGAATTGGGCAGGCTCTGGGCAAAACCATTGCCGCGCGGCGCAAAGCGCTTTCGCTCACCCAAGACGACTTGGCTGGACTGCTTTGACGTGGTGGTGGTGCCCTTCCCGTTCACCGACAGGCTGGCCACCCAGCGCAGGCCCGCCGTCGTTGTGTCACGGGCCGCATTCAATGAAACCAGCGGCAATGCTGTGCTGGCCATCGTCACCAGCGCTGAGCAAACGCGCTGGCCGGGGGACCTACCCATCCGCAAATTGGCGGCTGCGGGTTTGAGCAGCCCTTGCCTGATCCGCCTCAAGCTCTTCACTCTGGATCAGCGCCTCGTCTTGCGCAAAGCGGGCCGCCTTGCCAGCGTTGACAGCGCAGCGCTGCAAAAATTGTGGCGCCCGTTTTTGCTTCAAAAGCAATCGCTCATCTCCAGAGCCCGCTCACCCTAATCGCCGCCCCGTTTCAGCTTCGCCCGGGGATGCGCGGCATCGTAGGTTTTGGCCAGATGCTGGAAGTCCAGCCGGGTGTAGACCTGCGTGGTGGTGATGTTGGCGTGGCCGAGCAGCTCTTGCACGGCCCGCAAATCGCCGCTGGACTGCAACAGGTGGCTG
>JANXLW010000184.1 GCA_025354965.1 Betaproteobacteria bacterium | reverse complement strand
ACGGACGAAATCAAAGGCGTGGTGATGGTGGGCGGCTCCACCCGCATGCCGCAAATTCGGCAGGCGGTCGCCAACTACTTCGGTCGGGCACCGCTGACCAATCTCAACCCCGATGAAGTCGTGGCGTTGGGTGCAGCCATTCAGGCCAATCAATTGGCAGGCAATAACGCGGGTGGCGATCTGCTGCTGCTGGACGTGATTCCCCTGTCACTTGGCATTGAGACCATGGGTGGCCTGGTGGAGCGCATCGTGCCACGCAACGAAACCATTCCCACTGCCAAGGCGCAAGACTTCACCACCTACAAAGATGGTCAAACGGCGCTGGCGTTGCACGTGGTGCAAGGCGACCGCGATCTGGTGGCCGATTGCCGTAGTCTGGCGCGCTTCGAGTTGCGCGGCATTCCGCCGATGGTGGCGGGTGCGGCGCGCATTCGCGTTACCTTCACGGTCGACGCCGACGGCTTGTTGAGTGTCAGTGCCCGCGAGCAGATCAGTGGCGTCGAAGCGCGCATTGACGTCAAGCCCTCGTACGGCCTGAGTGACGATCAAATTGCCACGATGCTGCAAGAAAGTTTTACCACTGCCGACGCTGACATGAAAACCCGCACACTGGTCGAGGCCCGTGTCGACGCCGACCGTATGGTGCTGGCGATCCAAAGCGCAATGCTGGTGGACGGCGATTTGCTGTCTGCGTCCGAGCGTGCCGCCATCGAACAGTTGATGGCCGAATTGCGCGCCGCGCAGTCGCTGGAACAAGCCACTTCGATCGAGGCTGCAACGCAGGCGCTGGCCAAAGGCACCGAGGCTTTTGCGGCCCAGCGGATGAACCGGGGTATTCAAAAGGCGCTGGCCGGACGCAACATCGAGACGGTCTGATCGTTGTCAGAATCCAGGCCGCAAAAAAAGCATGCCCATCATCAAAATATTGCCGCACCCGGAGTACTGTCCACAAGGTGCCGAAATTTCGGCGCCGACCGGCACATCGATCTGCGAAGCCATGCTGGAGAACCACATCAGCATCGAACACGCGTGCGACATGAGTTGCGCCTGCACCACCTGCCACGTCATCGTGCGTGAAGGGTTTGCCTCGCTCAATGAGCTCGATGAAAACGAAGAAGACCTGCTGGACCGCGCCTGGGGTCTGGAGCCGCAATCGCGTTTGAGCTGCCAGGCGATTCTTGCGCACAATGACGTGGTGGTTGAGATACCCAAATACTCGATCAATCACGCCAAAGAGCTGCACTGATATGCGCCAAATCTTTCTGGATACCGAAACAACGGGCTTGTCGGCCGACAGCGGCGACCGCATTATTGAAATCGGTTGTGTCGAGCTGATCAACCGCAAGCTGACCGGCAATAACAAACACTTCTACCTGAACCCCGGGCGCGACAGCCATGAAGAGGCGCTCAAGGTGCACGGCATCAGCAACGAGTTCCTGAAGGACAAACCCGGGTTTGAGGCCGTGGCGGACGATCTTTTGGAGTATCTGAAAGACACTGAGGTCCTCATCCATAACGCAGCCTTTGACGTCGGTTTTTTGAACAACGAGTTGGCCTTGATGGGCCGCCCCTTACTCAAGGAATTTGTGGCTAGCGTGACTGACACCCTGGCGATGGCCAAGGAACTGTTCCCGGGTAAACGCAATTCACTCGATGCCCTGTGCACTCGTTTGGGTGTGGACAATTCAGGGCGCACCCTGCACGGAGCTTTGCTGGACGCTGAGCTGCTGGCTGACGTCTACATCAACCTGACGCGCGGCCAGGATGCCCTGCTGATCGATGTCGGGTCAGACCAAAACACAGGCCGCCAGGTTGTATCGATTGACCTGCGTGCTATTGAGCTGCCGGTGCTGACAGCCGACATGCACGAACTCGCGGCCCATGAAGAGGTTCTCAAGCAGCTTGACAAAGCCAGCGGGGACAACACGGTTTGGCGCCTGACCGCCTGAAACTAAGGCATAATCCAACGCTTTCCTGAAACGAATTCAGGGCGGTTAGCTCAGGGGTAGAGCACTGCATTCACACTGCAGGGGTCGCAAGTTCGAAACTTGCACTGCCCACCAACGGTTGGTAAAGAAATCAAGGACTTACGAGTGATCGCGAGTCCTTTTTTTCCAATGGAGTGGGCAGGTGCGCGACTCCCGTCGTCGCCATGGCGACGCACGCAAGGTTTTCCCTAGTGCCAAGACCAGTTACATGCGGGCATGATGAATATTGCCACCAACCAACCAATACACGAAATTGCAAGGAACTCCCATGCGCAGCACACGGCACTTGATCGCTATCGTCATCTCAACACTTTACCTTGCGCAGGGCGCGCTGGCTCAGACCTTGCCCGCACCCGACACGGTAGCACTCGACAAGCTCGGATTGATGAGCACTTTTCCGCCGCTTGACGCCCAGCGCGTCGATTTGAGCAATTCCTACAAATACCCTCAGTTACGCTGGGTCGTGCAACATCTGCGTGAATTACAACCGACCCGCAACATCCGCCACGGGAGTACCCCAGTCGCCATCCTGCCGGTGGCCAGCAAGCCCATCGGCAGTTTTGCTTTTGACGACGACAAAGGCAACAAGACCACCATCGACGACTGGTTCAAGTCCAGTTATTCTGACGCCATGGTGGTGCTCCACAAGGGGCGCGTGGTGTACGAGCGTTACGACAACCAGATGCAGCCGTCAACACCGCATCTGCTGTTCTCGGTAACCAAGTCCTTCACCGGGCTGATGGCAGCACAACTGGCCGCCGAAGGCAAGATTGACCCGAACGCATTGGTCACCAAATATGTGCCTGAACTGGCAGGCAGCGCCTGGGGTGACATGAAAGTGCGCGAAGTCATGGACATGACCGGTGCCGTGCGCTTTCGCGAGGTCTACACCGACCCGACCACCGAAATCTTTGGCTACAGCTGGGCCAGCGGTTTGCTGCCACGTCCGCCCGGTTATCAGGGCAAGACCAATGTCTATGATTTTTTGAAGACCTTGCAAAAAGAGGGCGAACACGGTGCCGGCTTTGTTTACCGCACCGTGCATTCCGAGGTGTTGGGCTGGATTGTTTCGCGCGCCACCAACAAACACTGGGCTGATTTGATGAGCGAGAACATCTGGCAAAAGCTGGGTATGGAAGAGGATGCCCATGTCATGGTCGATTCGGTCGGCACGCCGCTGCAAGGGGCCGGGCTCAACACGACGGCACGGGATCTGGCCCGGTTTGGCGAGATGTTGCGGCGTGGCGGTGAATTCAATGGCCAGCGCATCTTTGACAAGGCGGTGCTGGATGACACCTTTGTCAAAGGTGGCGACCGCGAAAAATTCAAGGCCGGCGGCATGCCTTTCAGGGCCGGCTACAGCTACCGCAACCAGTGGTGGATCGTGCACAATGCCGACGGTGCCTACGAAGCGGCAGGTATCCACGGCCAGATCATCCACATCAACCCGGCGGCCGAGATGGTGGTGGTCAAGCTGGGTTCGCACCCGGTGGCCAGCGCCGGCTTTACCCATGCCATGACGCTCAAGGCCTGGGCCGCGCTGGCGCAGGCGGTTCGTCAGTAGCTGGCGCAGCCGGCTTGCGACGCCAGGCTGCTGTCAATGCTGGTGCAATTGACGGATGAACCGGGCTACCGCTGGCGCGACCAGCACGGGTTG
>JANXLW010000181.1 GCA_025354965.1 Betaproteobacteria bacterium | reverse complement strand
GCTAACCCCTACCCCAGACCAGTTTATGCAGCCACTGCTGCAGTGCGAACGGAGGCGTGGTTCAAATCTAGGTAACACTTTACCGTGTTCCGGCGCCTCTGGTTGGAACCGCCAAAGGCGGCGATCTTCTATGTCATGGATACTTGCTGCCCTTCTTTAACAGCAACCCATCGGCATGACCACAACGACTTTCCCGGCGAACAAACTTCTCTCAGCCCAACGCGTTGAGCTGGCCATTCAGGCGTTGGCCGGTGCCGCCAATGTCAGCCGCCTGGCCGCTCAAAATGTGGTCAGCCGGAAGTTTGTCTACCAGCAAAAGACAAAGGCTCGGGACGCTCTGGAAGAGGCGTTTGGACAATCGGCTGGTGATGATGGGGTTCTGTTTGACCTGCCTGTCACCCATGCGTGGCTGCAGCAGGTCGTCCTGTCGCTCTCTCTGATTTGTCACAGCTCTTATCGGGGCGTGCAGGAGTTCATGCGCGATATTCTGGGCGTGTCCATCAGCCTGGGCAGCGTGCACAACCTGCATCAGTTGGCGATCCAGCGTGCGCGCGACATCAACCAGGCACAAGACCTGTCCTGCATTCGCGTCGGTCTGCACGACGAAATCTTCCACTGCAACGAACCCGTGTTGGTAGGCATTGACGCCCACTCCACCTACTGCTATTTGCTTAGCGCTGCACAGCATCGCGATGCCGATACCTGGGCCATCCACTTGCTGTACGCCTGTGACCAAGGATTCAACCCCGACCACCTGGTCGCTGACCAGGGCACGGGACTGCGCGCCGGTCAAGCCATTGTCTGGCAGGACAAGCCCTGCCACGGTGATGTGTTTCACATCTTGCAGCAGTGCGAGGACCTGTCCAATGTGCTGGCCAGCGTGGCCAAGGGTGGCGCCACCCGTTGCCACGACGTTGAGGCAAGAATGCAGGCCGCCAAGGAGCACGGCAGTGGCAACGCGGTTTCCCTCCAGTTGGGAGTGGCGAGGCAGCAAGCAGCGCAAAGCGCCCATCTGGCCAAAGACATCAAGACGCTGAGCGGCTGGCTGCGCCAAGATGTGTTGGAACTTGCAGGCCCCTGTCTGGCCACACGGCTGGAACTGTACGACTTTGTGGTCGCTGAGTTGTGGGCACGCGAACGCCTGGACAAAAAGCGTATCGGCAAAGTGCGCGTGGCCCTGCAAAATCAGCGCGACGATCTGCTCGCCTTTGCTGGCGTGCTGGACGGCAAATTGGCGGCCATTGCCTCGGTCAACGAATTGCCCATGCATTTGGTGCGCCAGGCCTGTGTGTTGCAGCGCAAGCCAGAAACTTCGCCAGCCTATTGTGACGGTTGGTGCCGACTGAGTTATCAGATGGGGCACAAGTGCCACGCTGTGTTTGAAGCCGTGCTGCAGGCCATGGCCCAAACACCGCGGTGCAGCTCAATGGTGGAGAACCTCAATTCCAGGCTGCGCAACTATTTCACGCTGCGTCGCCAGCTCGGCGGTGAGTACCTGAGCTTGCTGCAATTCTTCCTGAATCACCGCACGTTCTTGCGCAGCAGAGTCGCTCAACGGGTGGGCAAAAGTCCCAAGCAATTGTTGACCGGAGACGAACATCCGCACTGGCTCACGATGCTGGGATTCGGCCCGCTGCAGCCTCAGCGCGGGTCAACAGACCTGGCGCCAATCCTTCGCACTGACACTGAAATCCCAAATTCTTGAGGGATGCATTGGTACGTCTGTGTTACCCGAAAACAGTGATTTTTGAACCACGCCAAACTGTTTGACTGACCAGGCTGCGGTGGGCAGTTTGCCGCCACGGACAGGCGCTGTGTGTTGCGCTAGATCATGAAGATTTACTTGACCCCTGACTAAAATGTGCCTTCCCATTCATCCGGCGGGCGCTCAAAGCTAGCACCCGCCCTGACCCACAGGAGGCTCCGTGTCCGTCAAAATTGACTTTTCCAACCTCAATCTCATGGATGCTCTAGATCTGGCCATTCTGATCGAAGCCGAGGCCGCGGATCGCTACAAGTTCTTCGCCGAGCAGATCGGTCGTCGCGAGGACGTCGACGCCGGATCCATCTTTGAGTCGATGGCGATCAACGAAGAAAAACATGGACAGCAGATCGCCGCGCGCCGGCAAGAGCTGTTCGGCGACAAGCCAATGCGCGTCAGCAAGACGGCGATCTTCGATGTTGAGGCACCCGAGTTCGGCGCTCCGCGCTGGAACATGTCGCCGCTGAAGGCATTTAAGCTGGCTCTGTCTTCGGAGGAAAAGGCCTTCTGGTTCTACGACGAGGCCATGAAGCACGTGAAGGACCCCGGTGTGCGCGAACTGTTCACCGAGCTGCGTGACGAGGAGACCGAACACGTGCGCCTGGTGAAGACAGCGATGGAGGCACTGCCCCCGGGTTCGGATGTGGACGCCGAGGACCTCGACGACTGAGCCCGTTGCTCCGCAGCCAGTGCCTGCTTTAGCTTTGGTTCAGTCAAAAGATTCTTCTTGCACAGCGCCTTATAGCGTCCGGTGAGGCAGCCTGGCTAACAATCGTTGCTGGTCCTCACAATTGCGGGGGAACACCTTGATCGTATAGAGAAGAACTGTCAGAAATGCCCTAGGAATAGACTTTCTTCAACAACCGAAGCAATGTCACGCGCTCGGTTGCGCTCAATCGCCCGGTCACCTCGTCTTCGAGGACCGCGGCGGCAGCTTCTGCCTTCTTCATCAACGCGACACCCGCAGCGGTCGCTTGCGGATAAAGCCACGCGCTTCCAGCCCATTGATCAGCACAAAGCGCATGTTGGGACGGGTGACAGCTTCACAGATGGCGGCCGCATCTGCGGCATCATTCTTGCCGCATTTTCCGCCCATGCGGTAATGGGCAACAAACTTCGGCGCCATCAGGCGCACGGTGTGGCCGAACTTGGCAAATTCCCTGGCCCAGTGGTGGGCACCGCTGCAGGCTTCCATGCCGACGAGGCATGGCGGCAAATTGGCAATCAGTTCGAGTAGCTTGGCGCGTGGTACTTCGAGGCGCACCAACACGGGTTTACCCGATTCATCGACGCAATGCACGGCAAAGACGTTCTTTGCCAGATCGATGCCAACGGCTACATATCTACACTTCGAAGTGAGAACTTGCTCATCATCCATGGTGCTCCGATCAATCGCAAACAGGGCATCAACTGTGCGCGGGTCGGGATTAGGTGTCGGACGCGCGCCAAAGACGGAGCGGCCATCGGAAAGATGCCCATGACAAACTGATCGCGTCTCATCCTGTAACACTCGACGCGACGCTAGCACCCAACATCGAGAATACTATGTCAGAGACATGTTGAAATAGTGGAAGACCGATTCTGGGCGCTAAGCCACTGACGCGGGTAATTCCACCCTTTTCAAGGGTGGCAGATTGCGCTACATTGTTCGCGTCGGAACCGATCGAAGTTCCGCATGGTGCCAAAACCAGAGGGTTGCGACCCAAGCGAGACAAGCCATGACCGCACGAATGACAAGACACATTGACGACGTGATTTCTCGGACTTCGCTTCGTTCGGACACTCCGATGGGAATAAACGATGATCCCATCGTGCGTTCCTGGCGACGTTGTGTGACTGACCATGGACTTGATCCCACCCGTGCACAACCAGCCCGCGTGCTGGAAGGCTGGCAAGTGCGCGAGCATCAGGAGCAAATCGAATCCTTCATGCGTGTAGCGCGTGCAGGAATGGAGCAGTTGTACAAACGCGTTTCTCCTCTGGGTTATGTACTGCTACTGACCGATGCCCAGGGCATCACCGTTGACTGTATCGGCAACGATCAGTGGGACCGCGAACTCAGGCGTTCGGGATTGTGCCTTGGCGCCGACTGGAATGAGTCGCGCGCGGGGACCTGCGGAGTGGGAACCTGCATTGTTGAGCGCGCACCATTGACCTGCCATCAAGAGGATCATTTTGATGCCACCCACATTGGACTGACTTGTACTACCGCACCACTGTTCGATCCCACGGGTGAATTCATCGGTGTGCTGGACATTTCCGCACTTACCTCTCCCAGCGAAAAACCGAGTCAGCATCTGGCGCGCCACATGACGGTGATGTATGCCAAGATGGTGGAGGATGCCAACTTCATCCGGCATTTCAGTGATCGATGGATTTTGCGTCTGGATGTGGACTGGGCTCTGGTTGAGGTGAGCGGGGAGTGCCTTCTGGCGTTTGATGTTGACGGTGTCATTGTTGGCGCAAACACCGGTGCCCGTCGGCTGCTTTGTGCCGGCAGACAGGATCAAACCGTTCACCCCTTGGTGGGCAGCACCTTGCCGCGTATTTTCAAGGTGGACATGGCTGAGATCTGGCATATGTCACGCCTGGGAACCACCAGCGAACGCACGGTTTTAAGTACACACTTGCATGAGTTGTTCTACGCCATGGTCAGTCCACCGCGTCATTTCGGAAGCAAGCTCGTACGTGGACTGGCGGCAGCTACCGTACAGGCAGACTGCCCGGCACTGGACAATCTGGCTGGCGAAGACGGGCAAATGCAACGTTTGATAGACCAAGCCAAACGCTTGGTCAACAAGAAAGTCAACATTCTCTTGCACGGTGAGACGGGCACCGGCAAGGAGCTTGTTGCCCGTGCCTTGCACGACTCCAGTCGACGTGTCAATGGCACATTCGTTGCAGTCAATTGCGCTTCCATTCCAGAGTCGTTGATTGAAAGCGAGCTGTTCGGCTACGTGGCGGGTAGTTTCACCGGCGGCCGCAGCAAGGGCGCGCGTGGGTTAATCCAGCAGTCCAGTGGAGGCACGCTGTTTCTCGACGAGATAGGCGATATGCCCATGCCACTGCAAACTCGCCTGTTGCGCGTGCTGTCGGAGGGAGAGGTCATGCCGCTTGGGTCTGAAAAACCGGTTGCGGTGGACCTCACGGTGGTGGCAGCATCGCATCGTGATTTACGTCGACTGATTGCTGACGGTGCCTTCCGCGAGGATTTGTACTACCGTTTGTGTGGCGCTACGCTGCATCTTCCACCGCTGCGACTACGAAGTGACAAAAGATATGTCGTGGAACGGGTTCTGCAGCAGGAAGCACAGCAGGTTGGCGGTTCGGCTAAGCTGTCCGATGAAGCCGCAAATTTGCTGGTGACCTACTATTGGCCAGGCAATATTCGTCAACTGCGCAATGTGCTTCGCTACGCATTGGCAATGTCCGATGATGGATACATTGAAGCAGGTCACCTTCCTAAGGAGCTGTTGGCAGATGACCATTCAGCATCGGCGCTTATTGACGCTCCCGTGCGCGCGCAGCACCCCAAGGATGTTTCGAAGTCAGACCATCCCCCAGCCTCGCCCGATGCGCAGCGACTGTTAAGCAGTTTGCTTCAACGCTGTTGGAACGTGACCGCTGCGGCGCAGGATCTGGGTATTTGCCGAGCCACGGTGTATCGTCGGATGAAGCGCTACAACATCGTGTCACCGACACAGCAGTAACGTTTGCATTTAAGTAGAGAGTTTGCGGCCGAGCTTTTGCTCGACCGATGCCGTCTTCGACTTCAGGCGCCCGCCAGGGCCACTGCGTGCGTCAATCTTGATGTTGACACTGACGCGTTCGCAATCGGCGCTCATCGCTTTGTAGCAGTCGCTCACTACACCCATCACTTGCTCCCACTCGCCCTCAAGAATAGTGCCCATGGGTGTGAGCTGGTAGGGTAAGCCGCTTTTGTCAATGATATCCAGCGAGCGCGCCACAAAGGCGCTGACGCTGGTACCTTTGCCCGCAGGGGCCATCGCAAATTCAAGCAAAACCATGGTCGAATCTCCTTTTCTAAAGAGCGTTTACAGGTATGGGGTTTCCGTCTGCATGACCCAACACAGCGGCAATCTGTTGCGTCAGTCGCTGTCCGAAATCATCGGGTGATTGCTCGTGCGGGTGCGCAGCCTGCCACAGCTGCATGACGCTGGTGAGCGCATCCGGCTCATAACGGCGCGTACTGCCGAGATCACTTTCGAAAGCATTGCAGATGTCGGACATCTGCGTCGCCCGTGCATCGAGCAGTACAAGCGCATGAACCAAGACCGCCTGCGTACCACCCGCGCGTTTCCAATATTGCGCTGTTCCGCAGATCTTGCGCACCGAGCCGTCCAGGTGAACAGCCAAGTTATAGCGACCATCACAGAATGATCCGGGCACCGCACACTCTTCGGTCGCAATCCCGAGCGCCGCCAAGCTGCGGGAAATGATGCCGCACAAGTGCCGATAGACTACCTGCGACAGCACGCCGGCTGGTCCGGCACAGGGGTACGCCAGACTCAGGTTGAGAATGCCGGATCCCTGCGGTACCACGCCGCCACCAGAGCGGCGCAGTCGAACCGGCCAGCCCCTTGCAGCAAACGTTTTGCAGACGTCATCCAGACCCGCGTGACGCTGGTAGGACAACGGCGCTACCAGGGCTTGCATTCCGGTCCACACTGCGGCAATGGGGTGACCGTTAAGCGCTTGCTCCATCCAGACCATTTCGACATTTCCATCGAGTGGCCGATCCGGACAGAGCAGTTGCGCAAAACCTGGTGCAAAGGCACAGGATGCGGCGCTGTGGCTGCCGTCAACCGCCAAGGTGCCTGAGGATGAGGCGATTGACATCATTGGCGCGCTCCATTTGCGCCATGTGGCCTGTGTTTTCAAACACCTCGACGGTCGCACCCGGCGGTGCGTTGGCTGCGTGCGACGCCGGGATAATGCGGTCCTCACGACCCCATATCACCAACAGCGGCGGCACCGCACCGAGCTCGCGCCCGGGTTGCTCGCTCTGCCGACCACCACCAAACAGCACATCGCCCAGCTCGATGAGCAGTTCAGGCACACCGTCGAGCCACTTGTACTTAAGCACGTCGTCCACCATTTGCCGACTG
>JANXLW010000168.1 GCA_025354965.1 Betaproteobacteria bacterium | reverse complement strand
TGGCGTGATCCGGCTTGAATGAACCTAAATCCGGCAGTTACCCCGTAGCCGGCAGGGCATCAGGAGGTCTGAACGGCCCAAGTGTTGGCGCGATCTTGTCGCTCACGTAGTGCATCAGCACGGCCCATGGGTCTGTCGTCTTGAACTGCTCCGCAGTGAGCCTGACATGCTGCAAAGCCGCGCGGATATTGGCGATCAACGATTTGAGGATGCTGGTCTTGCCATGCATGGGTGTCAGGTACAGCGTGGTTTGGCCTGCGTGGCTGGCCGCCTTGCCCACTGCCGCCAGCAGCAACGGGCGGCTCGTGATGGCCTCCATGCGTGCGCTGGGGTTGGCGGCACGGCAGTACCAACTCCACCAGTTGTAGACCAGCGCACAGGCCCGCGCCGTGGTCTGGCAGCGGTTGATGTCCTGCGTCGTGAAGCCGCTCATCCCCCACTGGCATCGCAGCATCGATCTGGTGTGAGCGCAGTACGCCCGATCAGGGTCGGCTGCCCCGCAAGAAGGACATGCGCACTGGCATGGATAGTCTGCTGGCGCGGGTGGTGTAAGCGCCTCAAGTGCAGCTGAGCCAGCAGCAATGGGCCGCCTTGTGTGTGGGGTTGCCCTGGAGCGGGCTGCTGAAGAAGAAGACCTTTGACGCCGACGAAGAGGTCATCTTCGACGACGCAATCATCTACAAACGCGGTGAATATTGACAGTTCCGTATGTGGCTGCCAAAAGAGCGGAAATACGCCAGGTTCTCACTGAAGACCCGCAGTAAGAGCACCGCTGTAGACAAGGCCAAGCCGCGATACCACGAGCTGATGGCGCAGCAGCTACAAGGCAAATCGTACTTTTCCAAGAGTACGAGGCAGGGCGTCGATGACTACATGGCCCAGCATCATAAAGATGTCGAAGCCAAGATCATCGTTCCGGGCCGATACGGCACCATCAAGACGCACCTTGGACACTGGCTCGTTTTCATCGGCCGAGATACCAAGCTGAAAGAGCTTGAGCGTACGGACTGCGAGAACTACTTTCACGAACGAACGAAGACGAAGCGCAATATTGCGATCAGTCAGACTACTGTGCTCAACGAGCAGAGTACGATAAATGCCATGATGTCGTGGCTGAGCATTGCGCTGCAAGACGGCATACCAGAGCTTCTAACAAATCACAGGAACTGCGCATCCAGCGTATAGCCCACCGTGAGTCCTCATGCCTTGAACGTCTTCATCGTCCACGCCCACCCGGAGCCGACATCCTTCAACGCCGCGTTGCGAAGCACGGCGGTGCACACGCTCGAAAGCCTGGGCCATCGGGTCGCGGTATCCGACCTCTATGCGATGCATTTCAATCCGGTGGTCAGCCGGGGCGACTTCACCACCGTCCACAACCCGGATCGCTTCAACGTCACGCTCGAGCAGCGGCATGCCGTGGCTCACGGCGGTCTGGCGGCCGACATCGCTGAGGAACTCGCCAAGCTGCAGCGTGCGGACCTGCTGATCCTGCAGTTCCCCTTGTGGTGGTTTGGCCTGCCGGCGATCCTCAAGGGCTGGATCGACCGTGTGTTCCTTTCCGGCGTGGTTTACAACCGTACTTCGCTGTATGAACAGGGCAAGCTCAAGGGCAAGCGCGCCATGGCCTGCGTGACCACGGGCGGCCCGGCCGGCGCATTCGGGCCGGACTCCTTGAATGGCGACATTCGGGACATCCTGGCTCCGTTGCACCGCGGTGTCCTTGCGTTCACCGGCATGACCGTGCTACCACCGTTCGTCAACTACCACGTGCCTTACGAAGGCGAAGCATCGCGCCTCGCCATGCTGGCACGCTACCGCTCGCATCTGGTACGGTTCGACACGCTTGAGGCGTTGCCGATGCCGAAGATGGCCGATCACTTGGCGCAGTTCAAAGAGACTATACGGGCCAAGGCGCAGTGAATCAAATAGTTGAATTCAGAATCGGTCACCAGCAACGGACTCGGCACGAAGTGGAGTCGCGCACGGGTGCCGGTTCAAAAAGGCGGGAACCGAGGCGTTTTTCCGAAGTCGCAGATCCCGGTGGGTGCCATGGCCATGACTGAGTTCGGTCACAAGGCGCTGTTCAGCCAGCCCGCGGACTTTCGTGACGAGTCCAACGCCCTACTTGGTCTGTTGGCCGATCTGAAGGACGAGGACTTCAAGCGCCCAACCCGCTTCAAGCAGTGGACCATCGGAGAGATCGTCACCCACCTACATGTCTGGAACTGGGCGGTTGAACAGGCAATTGTCGATGAGCCGGCATTGGTGCGCTTGGTGGCCGATT
>JANXLW010000164.1 GCA_025354965.1 Betaproteobacteria bacterium | reverse complement strand
CCAAGCCATTCGCAGCAAAGTCGGCAGCGACAGCGGACTAGGCGCCACCCTCAAGTTCGACTGCGGCACTGATGGCACCATCTACATTGACGGACAGGGCACGCCCAACAGCGTGAGCAACAGCGATGCCGATGCGCAGTGCACGGTGAGCATTTCGCTGGAAGACCTGAACGCCATGCTGAACGGCGACCTGGAGCCCACCACCGGCTTCATGATGGGAAAGCTTAAAGTGACCGGTGACATGAGTGTCGCCATGCGTTTGCAGCGCGTCATCTGATACTTCTGCCCGGATAGCTGGCGTGGCGTCAACCCCCTTCCCGGCAAGTTCGGCGCGGCGAAGCAGCCGGCGGATAGCTTTGAGGGCTGCGTCAGCGACGACGCAGGCGCAGGCCTTTGTCGATTCGCATCGCGACGAACAGGCTGCTGCACTTTTTGGCATCACCGAGTTGTGCCAGGAGTTCGGCATCACATTGCGGGCGCTGCGCTTTTATGAGGACAAAGGTCTGCTGTCCCCCAGACGCATCAATGGCGCGCGGGTATATACACGGCGTGACAGAGCCCGCCTGGCGTTGATTTTGCGGGCCAAGGATATCGGCTCGCCGCTGTCGGAAATCAAGCATTACCTCGACCTCTACGGCGATCACGGTGAAGGGCGCATACAGCAATTGACTTATGTGATTGATCGCACTGACACTACCATTCAGGCGCTGGAGCAAAAACGCAAACAGATAGATGAGACACTCGCCGAGCTGCGCGTCATCAACGCCAGTTGCCGCAAGTACCTGGAATTGCGTCGTCGCAGCCCCAGGCAAAGCGCTATCGCGACAGGTAGGTAAAATGTGCTTGCGCATTTCACTGTCATTTTTTTCAGCCACAAGGAGACTTCATGGTCAGGGACATTACCCCCAAGCCGCCTGTAGAGCCTGCTCCTGCGGTTGTTCATCCTTACTTGTCGACTGATCCGATACCGGTAGCCAAAGCGATCGAGTCGGATACCGACACCACCTGGGCTCTTTGGGAGAGCTCCGTTGCAGCCCCGGACGGCAAGCCCGGAGCCGCATTTGAGAAGACGGTGCCGGCCGAACTGCTGGCGTCGACCACGCCAGCTCCCCGTGGCGCCGAGCGGCGCGCGGCAGTCAAGCTGGATCGGCGCAAGTCGGACAATGACAGACGCGGTGATCGCAAGCCCCCCAAAGGTTGAAAAAAATCAGCCACCTGGCGGCAAAAAAAGAGACTGCAGGTCGTTCAAAAAATCAAAGCCACGCGCTGTCGGCTTGACCTTCTGCAGGTCGCGCTCGATCAAACCCTTGCGCTGCGCCTGGTCCAGGCCGGCCTCAATGCTACTGATGGTCAGACCGGTGCGCTGATTGAATAGCTGCAAGTTGAAGCCGTCTTTCAAGCGCAAGGCGTTGAGCATGAATTCAAACGGCAAGTCAGCCAGTTTGACTTGCGTCTCTTGCGCCAGGCAATCGCCTGCCAAAGCCTTTTCAATGTACAGAGCGGGCTCACGAAAGCGCACTTGCCGCATCACCCGATGGGCAAAACTCAACTTGCTGTGGGCACCCGCACCCAGCCCCAGGTAGTCGCCAAATTGCCAATAATTGAGGTTGTGCCGACAGCGGTGCGAGGGCGCCGCGTAGGCCGACACTTCATAGCGCTGCAACCCGGCCTGGCCGGTCATGTCGGTGATCAGGTCCAGCATGTCATAGGCCAGATCCTGCTCCGGTAGCGGCGGCGCAAACTTGGCAAAAAAGGTGTTGGGCTCGATGGTAAGCTGGTAGATCGAGATGTGCGGCGGCGCCAAAGTCAGCGCCAACGCGACGTCGTTCTTGAGATCGGCAAGCGTCTGGCCGGGCAGTGCGTACATGATGTCCAGGTTGAAGGTGTCAAAAGCCAGCGCCGCCTCTTCCACTGCCGCCAGTGCTTGCGCGCGATCATGCACGCGCCCCAGCGATTTCAGAAAACCATCATTGAAACTTTGCACACCGACCGACAAACGCGTGATGCCGGCCGACCGAAAGGCCTTGAAGCGGTCTTTCTCGAAAGTGCCGGGATTCGCCTCCAGCGTGATCTCGCAAGCCGGTGCCAGCGGCAACTGGGCCCGAATGCCGCCGAGCAGTTGGTCAATCGCCGCCGGTGAAAACAGACTGGGTGTACCACCGCCAAAAAAGATTGTGTGCACCGGGCGGCCCCAGACCAGCGGCAGCGCGGCTTCCAGATCGGCCAGCAAGGCATCGATGTAACGCTGCTGGGGCATTTCTGCCATTCGCATTTCGTGCGAATTGAAATCGCAATAAGGGCATTTTTTGAGACACCAGGGCAGATGCACATAAAGCGACAGCGGCGGCAGCGCCGCCAACTGCAGCGTGCCTGGCCGCATGTAGTGCTGGATATCATTCATAACCAGTCACACTGTGGAACCGGCTTCGCCGGGCCACTGGTGTTGCCCCTTGAGGGGGAGGCGGCTACACGAAGTGAGCAAGCAACGGGGTGGTTCATGTCAGCCAACGCTCACGCATCAGCTCTAGCATCGCCCGCATGGCCCGGCCACGATGGCTGTTGGCATTTTTTACATCATCCGGTAATTGGGCAAAGGTTTTGCCAAACGCCGGGATGTACATCACCGGATCGAAACCAAAACCGTTGTTGCCAATGGGCGCGCGGGCAATCTCGCCGACCACGCGACCAACCGCGATCAATGGCTCGGGATCGGCGGCCGAGCGCATCGCGACCAGCGTGCTGACCATGGCGGCGCGCCGATTGTCGACGCCTTGCATTTGCTCCAGTAGCGCGCGAACGTTGTTGTCATCGCCTTTTTCGTAGCCGAATTGGGTAGCGTAATAAGCCGTATCAACGCCCGGCAAACCGCCAAAGACATCCACGCACAAACCGGCATCGTCGGCCAATGCCGGCAAGCCACTTTGCTGCGCCGCGTGGCGGGCTTTGGCCAGCGCATTCTCGACAAAGGTATGAAACGGCTCGGCGGCCTCGGCAATGCCCAGTTCCGCTTGCGCCAGCAACTGCAAGCCCAAGGGCGCCAGCATAGTGCGAAGTTCGGCCAGTTTGCCCTGGTTGTTGGAGGCTAAAACAATTTTCTTCAAGGCGGCAGCCCTCTTCGCATCGGCTGCAATCGCTAGTTCAGCAACGCATGTTTTTGCAGCGCAACCAAATCGGAAATGCCTTTTTCAGCCAGCGCCAGCAAGGCATCCATCTGCTGGCGCGAAAACGCAGCGCCCTCGGCGGTGCCCTGCACTTCAACGAAGTGACCGGCACCGGTCATCACCACGTTCATGTCGGTGTCGCAGGCGGAGTCTTCGGCGTAATCGAGGTCCAGCAAAGGCGTCCCCTGCACGATGCCGACCGAGATGGCAGCCACGTGGTCTTGAATCGGCGATTGCACCAGCTTACCCTGTGCCAGCAGCTTCGTAACTGCGTCCTGCGCCGCCACAAAAGCACCCGTGATGGCTGCGGTGCGGGTGCCGCCATCGGCTTGTAGCACATCACAGTCAAGATGAATGGTGCGCTCGCCCAGTTTGCCGAGGTCGAACACGGCGCGCATGGAGCGCCCAATGAGACGCTGAATTTCCTGGGTTCGCCCGCTTTGCTTGCCGCGCGCCGCTTCGCGCTCGTTTCGGCTGTGGGTGGCGCGCGGCAACATGCCGTACTCGGCGGTCACCCAGCCTTCACCACTACCCCTCTTGTGGGTCGGCACCTTCTCTTCAACTGACGCCGTGCACACCACCTTGGTGTTGCCAAACTCGATCAGGACCGAGCCCTCGGCGTGCATCGTGTAGGAGCGCGTGATGCGTACCGGTCGAAGCGCGTTGGCCAAGCGCGCACCCAGGCGCAAAATTTCACTCATGATTTTTTTGTGGCAGAGCGGCGAATCGCCTCGTTGATTTCGGCGATGGAGCGCTCAATGGCGGCATCGTCCAGGTCCTCCAGCGCCGCATCGAGCCAGCCGGACTGAACCGTGGAGGCAAACACACCGTCGTTGATGGAATTGGTCGAAATGCCGCCCTGGGTAGATTCAAAGCCGTCAGGAGTCTCCCACTCCATCGCTATAACGGTGACGTTGTCACTGCCATCGCCGGCCTTGCGCAGCGCGCTTTCGACCAAATCGGGAACCGATTCGCTGACCGGCTTCTGGCTCAACTGGTAAGCAATGTCAGCGTCGCTCAGACTGCCCCACAAGCCATCCGAACACAACATCAAGCGGTCGCCTTGTTGCAACGCCACCGGCCCGGTCAGGTCAAGCACCGGGCGCGCCGGCGAGCCCAGACAGGTGAACAGGATATTTCGGTTGACGCGCTCCGGAAAACTCAATCCGGCAGCCGCCGCCATTTGTTGCTCAAGAAAGGAATGATCACGGGTGCGTGCCAACAACTCCTCCTGGCGCACCAGATAAAGCCGGGAGTCGCCACAGTGAATCCAGCTTACCAGCCCACCTTGCACCACGGCCGCCACAATGGTGGTTCGAGGCGAATCCAGCATGTCTTTTTCAATCGAGTAGCGCAGAATCTGCCGATGCGCCGCCATCACTGCCGACGTCAAAAACGCGCCAACATCAGCCAATTCGGGTTGCGCCTCTTTTTGAAACATGGCAGAGATGACTTGCAGCGCCAGTTGCGCTGCCACCTCTCCCTGAGGGTGTCCACCCATGCCATCGGCCAGAAGAAAAATAACCGATTCCCGCGTGTAGCAATACCCCATGCGATCTTCGTTGGCGTCCCGGCCACCTTTGCGGCTGACTTGAAAGACAGAAAATTTCATTTAGCCTTGACGCTCATGCCGGTCACCTTCTGCACGCTCTTTTTCGTATCCGACACCATGGTGTCCAACTGAAGGCGTACTTTCTCAGCCACAGTCAGCTTGGTGTAGCGACGCTCGCCCTCTCGCGTCAGCTCCTTTTGCAAGGCAAACACCGACTGCGGGCGAGACAGCGGATCGAGCGACATGCACCATTCCACCACTTCAATCAGGTTGTCTGAGTAAACGCCGCGCAAGCGCGACAAGGCAGTGGCAATGCGGTCCTTTTCCAGACGTTGTGGCGCTTCATTGGGGGGGTAACCCTGCATACAGGCATAGATACAGGCGCCGATGGCATAAATGTCAGTCCAGGGACCCATGGAGGCGTCTCGGCGGTACATTTCGGGGGCGGCAAAGCCGGGGGTGTACATCGGACGCACAAAGTTACCTTCTTTACTCAATACTTCACGCGCCGCTCCAAAATCGATCAGCACCGATTTGTTGTCATCCGTGATAAAAATATTGGCCGGCTTGATGTCCAGATGCAGCATCTTGTGCTGGTGAACTATGCGCAAGCCGCGCAGAATTTCATCGAACAACGAGCGGATAGTCGATTCCCGGAACACTTTGGCCTGCTTGAGATCGCGCGCCGTGATGATGAAATCCTGCAGGGACGCACCCTCCAGATAGTTCATCACCATATAAACCGTTTCGTTCTCCCGGAAGAAGTTCATCACACTCACAACCGAGGGATGCGAAATCTGCGCCAGTGAACGACCTTCCTCGAAGAAGCTTTTCAAGCCCAGCCGGTAGAGCGACAGTTTTTCGGGCTGCACCTGAGGCAACAATGCCCCGGGCGCGCGCGATGCCAGCGACGATGGCAGGTACTCCTTGATGGCACACTGTTGACCGCTCTGATCGGCAGCCAGATAGACCACGCCAAAGCCACCCGCAGCGACCTTGCGGATGACGCGGTAACCACCAATCATGGTGTCGGGAGGTAGCGGAGAGGGTTTGACCTTGGACATAATTTTCGTTTGGACTCTCCTTGGGTCAGCCTGAACCGGGTTATTCTCAGGTCTGTCCCAATGATCAAAGAGTCGAGATGCCAGTTTATAGCATGACAGGTTATGCCAGTGCCCAGCACAGCGCAGCCAATCCCGTGTCCGAAGTGCAAGCCCTTGTTACGGGTGCCAGCCATCTGGGTCTGGAAATCCGGTCTGTCAACAGTCGCTTTCTCGACCTGTCGTTTCGGCTCTCCGAAGAGCTCCGGCAATTCGAGCCGGCGCTGCGCGAATTGTTGGTGGGGCGCATCAAACGCGGCAAGGTCGAAGTGCGCGCCGCCATTGAAAGCAGTGCACAGAACTCGGTTCCTGACCCAACGCCACGCCTGTTGCAACGACTCAACACGGTTCAGGACAGCGTCAAGGCATGGTTGCCGGACGCCAGACCGTTGAGCGTGGCCGATGTCATCCGCCTGGCGTCTGGCGACAACTCGCCGGTGCGCGATTGGCGCGAAGAACTTCTGGCGCTGGGTCGTCAGACCCTGACAGACTTGTTGTCGGCCCGTGCGCGCGAGGGCGACCGACTGGCCACCATGCTGCTGGAGCACATCCGGCAATTGCGCGCCCTGACCGGGCAGGCCGGACCGCTGGTGCCGCAACTGGTAGCGCAGCAGCGCCAGCGCTTTGTCGACCGCTGGAAAGAGGCCATGGCATTGACTGACGGCGTTGCCCTGCCGGAAGCGGCGCAGGACCGCGCCCTTTCGGAAGCCACTGCGTTTGCCATTCGCATTGACGTCGCCGAGGAAATTACCCGCGTCAACTCTCACCTCGACGAGATAGAAAGACTGATCGGACAAGGCGGGGAAATCGGCAAGCGGCTCGACTTCCTGATCCAGGAACTGCACCGCGAAGCCAACACCATGGGTTCCAAATCAGCGGCACTGGAATTGACCCATATTTCAGTCGACATGAAGGTACTGATCGAGCAAATGCGCGAGCAGGTGCAGAACATAGAATAGCGCGATCCCCACATTCGCTACCAGCCCCCGCCCATGGACTACCCCGGAAACCTGTTTGTCGTTGCGGCCCCCAGCGGGGCCGGCAAATCGAGCCTGGTCAAGGCACTGCTTGAGCTTGACGCCCGCGTGCAGCCCTCGGTTTCGCATACGACCAGGGCACCCAGAGGGCAGGAAAAACACGGACGCGAGTATTTTTTCATATCCGAGCCAGAATTCGATGCCATGATTCAGGCCGATGCATTTGTGGAATGGGCCACCGTGCACAACCATCGCTACGGCACCTCCAAAAAAGCGATTGAAGAGCGCATGAACCAAGGCGCCGATGTGATCCTTGAAATCGATTTCCAGGGCGCCCTGCAAATCAAGAAGGTGTTTGCCAACGCCATCAGCGTTTTCATTCTTCCGCCCAGTTGGGAAGAACTGCGCGCCCGGCTCGAGCGCCGCGGTGAAGACTCGTCCGAGATCATAGAATTAAGACTCAAAAATGCCGCCATCGAGGTGGCACAGGTTCACCAATTCGACTTCGTTATAATCAACGAGCTGTTTGACCGCGCGCTTTTTGACCTGAAGGCGATCGTTCATTCCCAGCGACTCAAGTTTTTGGCGCAACGTCGCGTCAGGGCTGAAACGTTCAAAGCACTGCGCATTCCCTAGTGCCTACCCCTGGTCTTTCGGAGAATTAAATGGCCCGTATTACCGTCGAAGATTGCCTTGTGCACATCCCGAATCGCTTCCAGCTGGTGTTGGCCGCCACTTACCGTGCACGCATGTTGAGTCAGGGCCATGCGCCCAAGGTGTTGAGTAAAAACAAGCCTGCCGTCACTGCACTGCGCGAGATCGCAGCTGGCAAGATAGGCCTGGAGATGCTGAAAAAAGTACCGTTGTAGAGCATTTCAAACATTAAGAAAAAGCGCCGGTTACGGCGCTTTTTTTGTTAGCGCGCAAGCGGACTGTGCCCGCACGCTATATTTGAGGGGTGGGTAGCGCACTCAAATCATCATCCAGCAAGCCCCCGGACCCGGGTGAGAATCGCCACGCCCTGACGACAGCCACGCCACCCACACCAGCCGCAGCCAACGCAGCAGCGGCCAGTTTTGCCAGCCTGACGGCCAAACTCGACTATCTGTCGGCCAGCGATCTGGCCCAGGTGCGTCTGGCTTACCGCTTTGCCGATCAGGCGCACCTGGGACAATTGCGCAACAGCGGTGAACCCTACATCACACACCCGATTGCCGTTGCAACCCAGTGTGCAGATTGGAAACTGGATGCCCAGGCGCTGATGGCGGCACTGCTGCATGACGCGATGGAAGACTCCAGCGTCACCAAGGTTGAATTGACCGAGCGCTTTGGCTCGGCCGTGGCCGAACTGGTGGATGGCCTGACCAAGCTCGACAAGCTGCACTTCAATACGCGTGAAGAAAGCCAGGCCGAGTCTTTTCGAAAGATGCTGTTGGCGATGGCCCGCGACGTGCGCGTCATCCTGATCAAATTGGCGGATCGAACGCACAACATGCGCACCCTGTCGGATGTGCCAAACGAAAAATGGACCCGCATCGCTACCGAAACACTGGACATCTACGCCCCCATTGCGCACCGCCTGGGCTTGAACCAGACCTTCCGTGAACTGCAGAACCTGGCGTTTCGCTATCTGCGGCCCTGGCGCTACGCCGTTTTGTCCAAGGCGGTGGCAAAGGCGCGCAGTCGGCGCCGCGACCTGATTCAAAAAGTGCAGCGCGAAGTCGACAACGCATTCGCCAACAGCGGCATGAACGTGCGCATCGCCGGACGCGAAAAGACCCTGTACTCGATTTACCGCAAGATGGATGAGAAACACCTGAGTTTTGCCCAGGTCACCGACATCTATGGTTTTCGCATTCTGGTACCCAGTGTGATTGATTGCTACACGGCGCTGGGCACTTTGCACCAGCTCTACAAACCGGTGCCGGGCAAGTTCAAGGACCACATTGCCATTGGCAAGGTCAATGGCTACCAGTCGCTGCACACCACGCTGGTCGGCCCGTCCGGCGTCAATGTGGAGTTCCAGGTGCGCACCGAGGCGATGCACCTAGTGGCAGAGTCCGGCGTTGCCGCTCATTGGTTATACAAGGTCAACAACCCGCAAGGCACCGTCAGCGGCGACTGGTTGGGGTCCAAGTGGCTGCAGTCGCTGCTCGACATTGAGGACGAGACACGCGACGCCGCGGAATTTTGGGACCACGTCAAGGTCGATCTGTTCCCGGACGCGGTTTATGTCTTTACGCCGAAAAGCCAGATCATGGCGCTGCCAAGAGGCGCCACCGTGGTCGACTTTGCCTACGCCATTCACAGCAACGTCGGCGACCGCACCCAGTCGGCAAAAATCAATGGTGTGCAAGTGCCGTTGCGCACTGAAATCAAGAATGGCGATGTCATTGAAGTAGTCACCGCACCGGGGGCAACACCGAACCCGGCCTGGTTGGCTTTTGTGCGAACCGCGCGCGCGCGCTCGAAAATTCGGCATCACCTCAAGACACTGGCGCAGGCCGAGTCCGAGGCTCTGGGGGAACAGATGCTGGCACAGGCACTGCGCGCCCAGGGCATTGAAAAATTGCCGGACGACAATGACGGCAATCAGGTGCTATGGGAAAAGCTGGTGCGCTTCAGCGGCAACAAAAGCAGATCTGAGCTATTGACCGACATCGGCATCGGCAAACGAATTGCCAGCATCGTGGCCAAGCGCTTGCTGACCTTGTTGACCGATCGCGGCGAGAAGCCCGACGCGCTGCTGCTCACGCGCGAGCGCTACAGTGCCAGCGAGAGCGTGGCACAGGGCAGCGTGGTACTTGACGGCAGCAACAATGCCTCGGTCCGGTTTGCACCCTGTTGCCGACCGGTGCCGGGGGACAACATTGTCGGCTACCTGGGACGCGGTGAAGGCTTGATCGTGCATGCCGACGATTGCATTGTTGCCAGGAAACTCAAACGCAAAGACAGTGAAAGATTCATTGGCGTGGAATGGTCTGACGAGCCGGTTCGTACTTTCGAGACCGAAATATTGGTGACCGTCATCAACGGCAAGGGTGTGCTGGCACGTGTGGCGGCCGCATTGGCCGCTGCCGAGGCTGACATCACGCACATCGGCATGGATAACGACGCCGCCCAGGATGCCGCCGACATACGCTTCGTTGTTGCGGTGCGTGACAGCACGCAGCTCGACGCGGCGCTGCACAACCTGAGAAGAACACCTGCCGTGCTCAAGGCGCAACGGGCCAAAGTCACGCAATAGTTCAGCTTGAACCGGGCACCGGGTAGTGAACCCGGACCACCTCGATTTCGACAACCCCGGCCGGCGTCACCAGTTGCAGCAGGTCGCCGGTGCGCGCCTTCAACAAGGTTCTGGCGATCGGCGACACCCAGCTGACCTGGGCTTGTGAACTGTCGACCTCATCAATGCCCAGAATAGTGACCGTGCGCTCGGTGCCGCCGGGGTCAAGATAGGTGACGCTGGCACCAAAGAATATCTGCTCATTACCGTGGTGAACGGACGGATCAATGATCTGCGCGATTTCCAGACGCTTGGTCAGAAACCGCAGGCGCCGGTCGATCTCGCGCAAGCGCTTTTTGCCGTAAATGTAGTCGCCGTTTTCTGACCGGTCACCGTTGCTGGCGGCCCAGTGAACAATCTCCACCACCTTGGGACGTTCGTTATCGATCAAGTCCAGCAACTCGGCACGAATGCGCGCGTAGCCAGCCGGTGTAATGTAGTTTTTGGCGCCTGACGGCAACGCCGGCAAGAGCGGCGCATCATCGTCGTCGGCGTCAGATTCCTTGGTAAAAGCCTTGTTCATTGTTCATGCGTACCGGGCAGGGTTCCAGCAACCCACAACTCGTTTCATTGGCAGTCCAACCGGCTAATAATTCATGCAGGACGACGCATCAAGTCCTGCATGGGGCGCCAATGATCGGTCACTGCTTCGTGCCCGTCATCCATCCGTGCAGCCGGATCAGCGCCCAGCCCAGCAAAATGCCCAGAGCATCGGCAAAAAGATCAAGCCACTCGGCTGAGCGGGTCGCGGTGAATGACTGCAAAATTTCTATCAGTGCGCCATACGCCAGCAGACTCAGCAGCAAAGTTGCCAAACGCTGCGGGAAAGCTTTGCTGCCCAGCCACGTCATCACGGCAAAGGCCAACAGGTGATTCGATTTGTCCCAGCCGGTAGTCAGCATGGGTGGCGGCGCAGCCACCAGCGCCAAAACCAGCACCGCCAGCACACAGGTAAAGAAGGCCCAGAGCCCCATTGAAAAGCGTCGCGACTGCGCCATGGCTTAATCTCAGGCTTAGCCAACTTTGCGCAAATTGGCGGGGCAGAAGCTCAGCCTGCTTGGCTTGCTCATGATCTCTATGAGCACCATGGCGCGGCGCTCACCGTCAATCATTTGGTAAATGCCTTGCAGGCCGGCAAAAGGACCGTCTTTGATTTGCACGCAATCGCCTTGATTGAACAGGCGTTGTGCTGTTCCGTGTGTTCTGTCACTTTGAAGGCGCAACAGTTCGATCAGATCAGCATCCACTTTGGCCGGCTCGGCCCCAAAGGCCACCAGTCGGCTGACGCCCTGGGTAGAGCGGATGGGGGCCCAGCTTTGACCGGACTGACAAGTGCTCAAACGAATGAATAAATATCGCGCAAAGAGCGGCTCTTGCACCACGATCAAGCTGCCCTGGCGCAGCTTCTCGGTGGAGAAAAGTGGCAAGTAGCACTCATACCCCTGCTGCCCAAGGTTGAGCAGGGCACGCTGCTCTTGCCGGGGTTTGGTGTGGATGACGTACCAGTACATGAAGTGCCGCGAAAGGTACGTCAATATTGTTCAGCTCTGGCCCAGGGCACGACGAAATGCCTGACCTAGACGGCTCATTTTTTCGGCCGACTCGGGCGTTTGGGCGGCACCGCGCAAGGCCTGGCGCACAAAGATGAACAGCAGCAGTGCGAATCCCACGGCCAGTGTGGTCATCATGGCGATAAGCGCCTTTTTAGGCTTGCTTTTGCGCTCGGGCGGCTGGGCGGCGTCGACCACCTGAATGACGGCGCCCTCGCGACTTTCGTCTACGCGGGCCATTTCATATTGTTTGGCGAACAGCTCAAAAAGAGTTTCAAAGTACTTGAAGTCGCGGTACTTGGTGATGTAGTCGCTGTCACCGCTGTTGGCGCCGGGGGCGGCAGGCTCTTCTTTTTCGGCGCGGGCCATCTGGCCGCGCATGGCCGAGAGTTCGGTTTGCGCTTGTTTGAAGTCGGGTGCCGATTCGGTAAGGTAGCCGCGCATGCTGGCCAGCTTGATTTCTTGCGCAGTAATACCGGCCTTGAGTTTGGCCAGGCCTTCTACCGCCGCCACCGGACTGGCTTTCAGGGCGCTGCTGCTGACGCCACTGGTCTTCAAGACCTGTTCGGCTTTGACCAGGTTGTCTTTGGCATTTGAAAGTTGTTTTTCAAAGAACAGGCGGCGCTGCTGGGCTTCGGTGACGGCCAGGCGGTTCATCAGCTTGCCCAATTCTTCGATGTGGGCGTTGGCCAGCTGTGCGGCAAATTGGGGCTCTGTGTCGCTGGCGTCGATGGTGATGAGGCCATCTTTGCCGCTGGCGATTTGGACATTGGCGTCGAGTGTTTTACGGGCGTCTTCGCGGAATTTGGTCTCGTAGCGCTCAGTCAGTTTGAAGCGGTCAATCAGAGCGTCTTGCACCGAGCGGCTTTTGAGGAAAGACACGTATTGGTCGGCTGGGTTTTTAATGCCACCGGCTGCGCTGGCCAAACCGCCTAGGGCGCCCAGGCCAGCCAGCATGGCGGCAGCGCCGCTTCGCTGTTGCTGGGGTGGCATGAACCTGGTAGTGGCGGTGAAGGTGGGGGCAATGGCGAATGAGATGCCCAAGGCTATCAGGCCGGCGGCCAGGGGGGCGAGTACCAGCAGGCGCAGGTTGTCGGCGACTACTTGCAGCAGGTCCAGCAAGCTGACTTCGTCGTCTTCGGGGTTGAACGGCTGCGCTTCGCTCGCAATGACGGAGGGTTGGGTCATGGCGTTACAGCTTAGTGGCGGCTCTGAGGGAGGCGATGCCGAGGCCGAAGTTGGAGAGGATCTGGCTCCAGTCTTTGACCGCGCGGGTGATCATGTTGTAGCGGCTCTCGCGGTCAATCTGCGCCGGCACCACCAGGGTGTCGCCGGGCATGACCTGGATCGACTCAAAGCTGCCACCAAAGAACCCACTGTGGTCACGCCGCGCCATGATGGAGCCGTCGGCCCGCAGCACAAAAGCCTGCTCGGGCTCGGCGTCTTCGGTCAGACCGGCCGACTTGATGACCTCACCCACGGTCTTGCCCGGCCTGTAAATGAAGACGTTTTCGTTGTTGACGGAGCCAAAGGCCGAGACAAAGCCCGGCACAGAGTGCACCAGAATGTGGTCACCGTCTTCCAGCGGCAGCGCCGGCAAATTGGCCAGCGTATGGGCTTGGGGATCTAGCTCCAGCGCCACCCGGCCGTTGCTCTTGACCGACTTGAGCCGCTCGATCTGGCTCTTCAGCTGGGCTTGCTGCTGTTGCTGCAGCGCCAGCGCCTGGCCCGCATTGTCAGTACCCCGGTTGGCGATGAGAACGCCGGCTTGCGAAAGTGACTGCGCCTCCATGCGGCGGATCAAAACGTCGAGGTTTTCCTGCTGGCGCGCACGCACCGATTCGCGGTTGAACTCGGCGCCAAACAGATAGGCTTGCGGCGTCAGACCGCCTATGCGCGTGAGCAACTGGGGCAAGGTTTCGCCGGGGGCAGCCTGGTAGACGCCGGGGGCAGCGACTTCGCCTTCCACCCGCACCAGGCGCGCTTGGCGGTCTTGCGGCAGGCGCAAGTCGTTTTGGCTCAGAATGGTGACCACGTCACCGGCTTGCAGCGCCAGGTTGTGCGCGGGGTCGTGCTGCAGCACCGCCTTGCCAAGGTTGAAAGGGATGAGTTCGGTACTGAGTTTGCTGCGGTCCATGCGCTCGATAACGGCATATTCCCAGTTGATCTGGTCGGCTATGTTGCGAATGCGGTTGTCAAGATTGCTGCCGGCCTCTTTGGTGGTGTTGCCCGTTTCATTGGCATTGCTGCCATCTTTGGTGTTGTTACCAGCCCCTTTGGTGACGTCAGTCTTTTGCACCAGCAGGTTCTTGCGCTTGTAATAGTCGCCAGTGATAAGCGCTTCACGCTCCGGTATCAGGTCGGTAATCTTCATGCCGTCAAACCAGCGGTAACGCAGCGGCTCGGCGACGACACCCTGCAGCGTGACGGCGTTGGCAAAGGCCGGACTGATACCCAGCAGCGTGAGCACGTCACCGTCAATGAGGGGCAGTCGCAGGCCTTGCTCGTCCAGCACAATTTCTTGTACCTGACGCGGCGGCTTGCTATCGCGCAAGATGCGCTCAAGCAGGGCTTTTTGTGACTTGGCCAAGGCCGGCACACCGCCGCCCAAAGTCAAAATATCGCCGACGCTGGTGGCGCTGGTTTTAAGCTCGTAGATGGCGGCCTGGTCAAAAGCACCGGTGACGGCCACGCGCGGGCCCACCGGGGGAATAACGATGATGTCGCCCGACATCAGGGGCAGGTCGCGGCTTTTGTCGCCACGCGCAATGAAGTCGTACAGGTCAATCGTGCTGATGGTCTGGCCGGCGCGCTTGAGTTCAATATTGCGCATGGAGCCGTTGGCACTGGGGCCGCCACTGGCGAAAAGCGCGTTGACCAACGTGCTGAGGCTGGACAGGTGAAAAGTACCCGGCTGCTGCGCCTGACCCACTACATAGACCTGGATACCGCGTAAACGCCCCATGCTGGCGTTGGCCTGGAAGTTGGTGAAGACTTTGCCAAGATGAGCGCGCAAGGTTTTTTCAAGATCTCGCACCGCCACGCCAGCCAGTGTGACGGCGCCGACCTTGGGTATATTGACCTGGCCATTGCGGTCGACGGTAAGGCTGGTGTTGAAGTCAACCGGACCCCAGACCTGCAGGCGCACCTCATCGCCTACCCCCAACACATAGTCGACCGGTGCCGGTATGGCAGCGTCGGCGGCGTAAGCTTGGGGAGTATCAAACAGGTTGCGACCGTACATGGGCAGCAAGCGGCCAGTGGCTTCTTGTACAAAACGCTGAAACTGGCTGGGGCCGGAGACGCGAGCCGCTGGGCGAGCTGGTGTGGCATCGGGACCGATAACGTCAACGCGAGATTTGGCTGCGTCTAACGTGGCCTGCTGCTGTACCGATTGTTGCAAGGTGCTGGCACCGGCGCCGAGCGTTGCGGGTGCCGTAGCCGTAGCTGAGTCTGTGCTGACTGCACCATTTGATAGTGTAGAACTAAAGCCGGAGGCCGACGCAGGTACCTGGGCCTGCAGGCCCGCACTAAGTGACACGGCCAGCAAAGCAAGCCCGAGTCGTAAATAAAGTGACTTCAAAATTGAATTCTGCATGGACAACCGGGGAAATAAGATGAGAAAACTAAGCTTTAACCCGAACGTTAGCGGCAGGAGCTGGCGATGTACTGGCGCCACCAAAGCGGCGGTCGCGCTGACCATACCAGGCAATGGCCTGATTGAGCACTTGATCCGAAAAATTGGGCCACAGCACGTCGGTGAAAAACATCTCGGTGTAGGCCATTTGCCACAGCAGGAAGTTGCTGATGCGCGACTCGCCGCCAGTGCGGATGAGCAGGTCGGGGTCGGGCGCGTAGGCCATGCCCAAGTGGGCGCTGAGGCTGGCATCGTCCATCGCGTTGACCGACTCACCCGGGTGGGCCGCTTGCCAGGCCTTGACAGCCTGTAGCACATCCCAGCGACCACCGTAGTTGGCGGCGATGGTGAGGGTGATGGTGTCATTGTGGGCGGTGTTGTCTTGCGCGTCGCGGATCAGGGCCTGGATGCGGGCATCAAAACCCGAAACATCGCCAACCACCTTGAAGCGCACCCCTTTGGCGTTCATGTCCTTGACTTCTTTTTGCAGGTAATACGCCAGCAGTCCCATGAGGCTGGAGACTTCTTCGGCAGGACGCTGCCAGTTTTCGGTACTGAACGCAAACAGGGTGAGGTAACGCACGCCATGGTCTGCGCAGGCTTGGACGATGGAGCGCACGCGCCGCGCGCCATTGGCGTGGCCCATGGCAGCCGGCATACCAAAGCTTTTGGCCCAGCGACGGTTGCCATCCATGATGATGGCAATATGCTCAGGCGCTGATTCTTTCAAGATTGAACCGCTGACTGTCATGGTTTTTTATCTCCTCGCTAGCAACGTAGGGCGTTTACAGTTGATGCATAAGCGCCCCCCAACCGAGCACCACAGCGGAATTGTCAGTGTACTGACTTGTAAGTTGGTGAACTGTAACTGCTTGCGCGGAGACTTTATTGATCTGCAGCAAGGATTGTAATCGTCATACTTGCTATGTCCGGCGCGATGTTCAAATTGCGCGAGAGGGGTGCTGGCGATCTGCGATGACGAGAAAAAGGGTTAGTAGACGCTAATCTACTAACCCTTGTCCTGATTGGTGCGGCTGGCAGGAATTGAACCCACGACCCCTTGGTTCGTAGCCAAGTACTCTATCCAACTGAGCTACAGCCGCTGAGGTTGCGCAGTATAGCAGCAAGAAGCGGCAAAACTCGCGTCAATGCGCCTGATCCCAGTTGGGGCCGACTCCGACCTCGGCCAGCAAGGGCACTTTAAGATGGGCGACGCCAGCCATCAGGCGCGGGATTTCGTGGGTGAGCCAGCTGACCTCCGATTCCGGCACCTCAAACACCAGTTCGTCATGCACTTGCATGATCATGCGGGTGCCGCGTTGTTCGTCGTCCAGCACTTGCTGAACCTTGACCATGCTGAGCTTGATGAGATCGGCGGCCGTGCCCTGCATCGGGGCATTGATGGCGGCGCGCTCGGCACCGCTGCGGCGCGGACCGTTGGGAGAGTTGATCTCGGGCAGGTACAGGCGCCGACCAAACACGGTTTCGACGTAGCCTTTGGCTTTGGCGCTCTGGCGCGTGTGGTCCATGTACATTTTGACGCCGGGGTAGCGCTCGAAGTAGCGTTCGATGTAGTTTTTGGCCGCGGTGTTGTCGATGCTCAGGGCGCGCGCCAAGCCGTAAGCGCTCATGCCATAAATGAGGCCAAAGTTGATGACCTTGGCGTAACGGCGCTGCTCACTGGTAACCTGTGCGGTGCTGACGCCAAACACCTCGGCCGCAGTGGCGCGGTGTACGTCCATGCCGTCATGAAAAGCCAGCAGCAGCGCGGCGTCGCCACTGATGTGCGCCATGATGCGCAGCTCGATCTGGCTGTAGTCGGCGCTGGCAATGACACAACCCGCAGGCGCCACAAAGGCCTCGCGCACACGGCGCCCCTCGGCGGTACGGATCGGGATGTTCTGCAGATTCGGGTCGTTGCTGGAAAGGCGCCCGGTGACTGCCACCGCCTGCGCATAGTGGGTGTGGACCCGACCGGTGCGCGGATGCGCCAGCTGGGCCAGTTTGTCGGTGTAGGTGCCCTTGAGTTTGGCCAGGCCGCGGTGTTCCAGAATCTTGGCCGGCAAGGGGTAGTCTTCGGCCAGTTTTTCGAGCACTTCTTCGTCGGTACTGGGGGCGCCGGTAGCGGTTTTCTTGACCACCGGCAGGCCTAACTTGGTGAAGAATATCTCGCCGATCTGTTTCGGGCTGCTTAAGTTAAAGGGCTGACCCGCCAGCTCGTGCGCTTCTTTCTCCAGCTGCACAATGCGTACCCCAAGTTCATGGCTTTGCGCGGCCAGGGTTGGCGCGTCTATCAGCACACCATTGCGCTCGATGCGGTATAGCGCCTCACTGCTGGCAATTTCCAGCTCGTAGATAAAGCGCAGCTTGCCATCCGCTTGCAACTGCGGCCACAAGGCCAGATGCACGTCCAGCGTCATGTCGGAGTCTTCGCAGGAATACTCGGCCGCCTTGGCAACATCGACCTGGTCGAAACAGATTTGATTCACACCTTTGCCGCACAGGTCTTCAAAACTGATGCCGCTGCGTCCCAGGTGGCGCTCGGCCAGGCTGGCCAGACCATGCGGCTTGTGCACTTCAAGCACATAGCTCTGCAGCATGGTGTCGTGGCCGTAGCCCTGCACTTCAATGCCGTGGTTGGCAAACACATGGCGGTCGTACTTGATGTGCTGGCCCAGTTTCTTTTTGCTGGCATCCTGCAGCCACGGTTTGAGTTTGGCCAGCACCTCCAGGCGTGGCAACTGCTGGGGCGCATCGGGGTAGTTATGGGCCAACGGAATATAGGCCGCCTGCCCCGGCGTCACACTGACGCTGATGCCGACGATTTCGGCGCGCATCTCGTCCAGCGAAGTGGTTTCGGTGTCAATTGCCACCAGATCGGCGGCCTGTATTTTGGCAAGCCAAAGGTCGAATGCATCCCAAGTAAGAATGGTGTCATACGACAAGCTGGTCACGCTGGAAGCGACCGGGGTGGTGGGCTCGGCCGGGGTATCGAACAAATCGGGATCGCGCGCTGGTTTGCTTGCCGCAATGGCCCTGGCCAAACCCTTGAACCCATATTTTTCGTAAAAAATAGCCAGCGCATCGGTGTTCATGCTGCCAGTGGCTATGGAATCCAGCGCCGGGAGATCGGGCACCCAGCCATTCAGATCGCAGTCGGTCTTGATGGTGAGCAACTGGCGCCCGAGCGGCAACCAGTCCAGCGAGTTTTTCAGGTTCTCGCCGACGGCGCCCTTGATGGCGTCGACATTGGCCACCACACCGGCCAGCGAGCCGAATTCCTGCAGCCATTTGGCAGCGGTCTTGGGACCGACCTTGGGCACGCCTGGCACGTTGTCGATGGCATCGCCCACCAGTGTCTGATAGTCCACCATCAGGTGCGGCGGCACGCCGAATTCGGCCTCAACCCCGGCCACGTCACGGCGTTTGCCGTTCATGGTGTCGATGATGGTGA
>JANXLW010000415.1 GCA_025354965.1 Betaproteobacteria bacterium | reverse complement strand
CCAGATTTTTGCGAGCGCAAGTTTTGAAACTTTTTTCTTAGGACGATAAGAATGGGCGATAGAGGGCCAAAGTCAACACCGAATGTCATCAAGTTGCTGCGTGGCAACCCTGGCAAACGGCCTCTGAATTTGTCCGATGGGATAAATCCGCCTATCGCCACCCCATCGCCGCCGGACTGGCTGTCGCCGCAGTCGAAAAAAGAATGGCGCCGCATCAGCGCCGAGTTGGAAGAACTTGGTCTGATCTCCGAAATTGACAAAGCCTCGTTGTCCACATATTGCCAGACGTGGGGCGACCTCTGCGAGCTGGAGCGCGCCATGGCATCCAAGCGTCGTAAGGTGATGGGTCAGACAGCCAAGGATGAGTTGGCCGAAAAACTTGGCGACATGTACTTTTGGACCACACCGACCGGTTTCCAGCGCGAGAGCGCACTGCACCGCAAGATCGTCGAAATGCGTAGCGAGCTTGACCGCTACGTCAAGAACTTTGGCCTCAACCCGTCGGCGCGTGCCAGGGTGACGCCGAGCAGCAACGTGCAGCTCGATCTGCCGGGCATACAGGCTGTGGCCACCGGCTTTGCCAGATTTACACAGGGCGGCAATGGCTAAGCACGTCGAGACCGCCGATCAATACGCGCACCAGATTGTGAGCGGTCAGATTGCCGCGTGCAGTTGGGTCATTGCTGCGTGTCGGCGCCAGCTTGACGATCTGCAACGTCCGGCCTCTGCCGATTGGCATTACATTTTTGACGTTGAGCGCGCTGAGCGCCCGTGCGAGTTTCTGGAGCTGCTGCCGCACATCAAAGGCAAGTGGGCGCGCGAGCGCCGCCTGATTGAGCTTGACGCCTGGCAGTGCTTCATCGTCACCACGGTCTTTGGCTGGGTGCACCGCGACACCGGCCTGCGCCGGTTCCGCGAAGGCTATGTCGAGGTCTCTCGAAAAAATGCGAAAAGCACTTTATCCAGTGGTCTTGCCCTGTACATGCTTACCGCCGATGGCGAACAGGGCGCCGAGGTGTACTCTGCCGCCACCACGCGCGACCAGGCCCGCATCGTCTTCGACGACGCCAAGGCCATGGCCGAGCGCCTGCCGGAACTGCGCGCGCACCTGGGCGTTGCCATTCTGCAACATGCGCTCACCGTGGCGCACACGTCCAGCAGTTTCAGACCTCTGGCAGCAGAGGGCAACACGCTTGACGGGCTGAATGTGCACTTTGCCGTAATCGACGAACTGCACGCGCACAAAACGCGGGCCGTCTATGACGTTATCGACACCGCCCGTGGGGCGCGGGAACAATCGATGCTCTGGTCGATTACCACAGCCGGCAGCGACCGCGCCGGAATTTGTTATGAACGCCGCACGCACCTGACCAAGGTGCTTTCGGGCGTGATTTCCGACCCATCCCTGTTCGGCATCATTTACACCATTGACGACGGCGACGACCCGCACGACCCGGCGAGCTGGGCCAAAGCCAACCCGAACTGGCTGAAGTCGGTGCTGCCCGACGACATGGAAGCCGCCAGCCGCAAGGCAATGGCCATGCCGTCGGCGCTCAACAACTTTTTGACCAAGCGCCTGAATGTGTGGGTCAACGCCGATCAAGCATGGATGGACATGCCCGCATGGGACCGCTGCGCCAACCCGCAGCTCACCGTCGACAAAGTGGCACACCTGCCCTGCATTCAGGCGCTTGACCTTGCCAGCAAGGTTGACTTTGTGGCGCGTGTCCTGATATTCGAAGACGCCGCCGACGGCCGTTACTTCATCATCCCAAAATTTTACCTGCCAGAACGCGCGGTCCAAATGTCGGGCAACAGCCAGCTCGACGGCTGGCGGCGCAGCAAGTACATCACCGTCACGCCGGGCGAAGTGGTGGACTTTGACCAGATCGAAGCCGACATTGCCAGCGACATGACGCCGCTGCAAATCCGCGAGGTGGCCTTTGACCCATGGCAGGCCACCCAAATGGCCAGCCACCTGATAGAGCAGGGCGTACCCATGGTTGAAGTACGCCAGACCGTGGCCAACTTGAGCGAGCCCATGAAGCAGCTTGAGGCGCTCACTCTGCAGGGCAAGCTGGAGCACGACGGCAACCCGGTGCTGACCTGGATGATCTCCAACGTGGTCGCGCACCTGGACGCCAAAGACAACATTTACCCGCGCAAAGAGCGTCCCGAAAACAAAATCGACGGCGCAGTTGCCCTCATTACCGGCCTGGCCCGCATCGTGGCTGGCCAGCGCAACAACCCCGTCATCCACGACGGCTCATTACAGCTGGTTTAACAAGCATGAACGCAAGAATTTACGACGCCGCCATGATCAGCGGGACGGCCTGCTGTGCCAGCGGGGCCTGGCTGCTGGCTGGTGCCGGCGCTGCGCTGGTTACTGCGGGGGCGCTGATCATTGGCCTGACGCTTATAGGCGCGCTGCTGACAAAGGCTGACTGACTATGTTGCTATCTATTTTTAATCAGCCGCGCCGCGCCTCCATTGGCGAGGACCGCTCGCCCTGGGGGAACTTCTGGTTCGAGTCGGTCGGCGCTCGTACCAGCAGCGGGCTCCGGGTAGACGCCGACCAGGCCATGCGCTTGACTGCTGTTTACGCTTGCGTGCGGGTACTGGCCGAGTCGTTCGCGGTGCTGCCGTTCAGGCTTTACCGGTCCAAGGACGGCGGCGGGCGCACGATGGTAAAAGACCACTGGCTGTACCGCCTGTTCGCGCGCGCGCCGAACCGGTTTCAGACGCCATTCGAGTGGCGCGAAATGTTGCAGGGTCACCTGGTGCTGCGCGGCAATGCGTTTTGTCGAATCGGCACCGACGCCACGGGTGGCATTGAAGAACTAATGCCGATGCACCCAGATCGCGTCAAGATCGAGATGCTGGATAACGGCTCCTACCGCTACCGCTACACCGGATCGAGCGGCGACGCGCAGATCCTCAGGCGCGACCAGGTATGGCACCTGCGCGGCATCAGCGGCGACGGCGTGATAGGCCTTAACCCTATCGAAGTCTGCCGCGAGGCCATCGCAGGCGGCCTGAGCGCGCAAGAATACGCCAACCGCTACTTTGCCAACGACGCAAAACCCAGCGGCGGCTGGATCGAGATGCCCGGCACCTTTGCCACCAAGGAAGCGGGCCAGCAGTTCCGCTCAGACTGGCAGACACAGTATGGCGGCATTAATCGTGGCAAGACCTCGGTGCTTACCGGCGGCATGAAATATCACGAGATCGGCATCAACAACCGAGACAGCCAGTTTCTTGAAAGTCGCAGCTTCAGCGTGACTGACATGGCGCGCATGTTCCGGATACCGCCGCACCTGATCGGCGACCTGAGCCGCAGCACCAACAACAACATCGAGCAACAGTCGCTTGAATTTGTGACCCACACCATGACGCCATGGGCCGAGCGCTGGGAGTCGAGCATCGAGACCATGCTGTTAGGCGACGAAGAACTTGAGGTCGATTTCGATTTTGGCATCCTGTTGCGTGGCGACCTGAATGGCCGCTCCACCTATTACCACAACGGCATTCTGGACGGCTGGCTGACCCGCAACGAGGCCCGGTTGCGCGAGGGAATGAACCCACTCGACGGCCTGGACGAGCCGCTGCGGCCGCTCAACATGGCCGAAGAAGGCAAAGAAGGCGAAGCCGCAGAACCAGCCGCGCCGGCAAAGTCAGACAACAACAACCAAACCGAGCCGCTTGACGGCCAAGGTGATGCCAACGAAGAGCAAAACGCCCGCCAGGCGCAACTATTACGGGGCAACGCCGAGCGCATGGCCCGGCGCCTGATGGGCGGCAAGACGCTTAGCGCCAACGTGCTGGCAGAGGCGCTTTGCATCACCCAAGAGCAAGCCGCGCACTGGCTGGCGCACGACCATACTGGTATGACCGAGGGCGCCATGATAGAAATCCTTTTGACCTTGGGAACCGAACCATGAAACACACATCCTTCATAGCTCACGCGCTGGCCACACCCTGGGCAATGCAGCGAGAAATGCTAAGCGCCTATGCTGGCATTTTGGCGCGCAAATTTTCACTATCCGACGACGCTTACCAAGGCCACGAGCCTGCATCCGCCGCCGTCAAAACCGCAGGGCAACAGCGCAGCGTCGGAAACATCGCCGTCATACAACTGTATGGCGTCATCATGCAGCGCGCCGGCATGATGGAAATGTGCGGCAGCGGCACCAGTGTGCAGACCTTCACCAACAACTTTCGCAACGCGCTGGCCGACGAAACCGTGGGCCAAATCCTGATCGACATCGACTCACCTGGGGGCAGCGTCTACGGCATCGGCGAGCTGGCCGCAGAGATCATGGCGGCGCGCTCAAGCAAACCTGTGGTGGCCGTAGCCAACAGCCTGGCCGCCAGCGCCGCCTACTGGATAGGCTGCAGCGCGTCCGAGTTGTACGTCACGCCGGGCGGCGAGGTCGGCTCCATTGGCGTCTGGCAGGCGCATGAAGACTGGTCGGCAGCGCTGACCGATGCCGGCATCAAAACCACCCTGATCAGCGCCGGCAAGTTCAAAACCGAGGGCAACCCATACGAAGCTTTGGGCGAAGACGCGCAAGCCTTCATGCAATCGCGCGTGCAAGACTATTACACCGCCTTCACAAAGGGCGTAGCAAAGGGGCGCGGCGTAAACATCGAGGCCGTGCGCAACGGCATGGGTCAGGGCCGCGTGCTCGGCGCCGACGCCGCCCTGGCCGAAAACATGATTGACGGCGTGCTGACCTATGACGACGTGCTGCGCAAGATGCAGCGCAATGCCCGCGCCGCCACCAAACCCGCGCGCTCGGCGCTCAAAGCAGCTCAAAACGAGTTGGAGATTCTGGGCTAAGCACGGCCCGCCCGGCGCGGCGTCCATCGACGCCACGCCGCCGGCCCCATTGGGCCGTTGTGCAACCCAAGCAACCCGCTAGCCAGCGGGTTTTTGTTTTTATCAAACGGAGAAAATCCAAAATGTCCGCAACAATCCGAAACCTGCAGGCCCGCAAGGCCGAGCACGTCAAGGCCGCCCGTGCCCTGACCGATAAAGTCGCCTCTGAAAACCGCGACCTCACCACTGAAGAACAGACCCAGTTCGAAGATATTGCCAACAAAATTCGCAGCGCCGATGCCAGCATCGAGCGTGAGCAAATGTTAGCCAGCGCAGAGGCCGGCCTTGGCGCCAGCGGTAGCGTGGAAATCCCCGCCTCTGCCACCATCAGCGTCTCCAGCAACATGGCCGTCGATCCCAAGCGCGGCTTCAAAACCTTCGGCGAATTTGCGCAAGCCGTACGCGGTGCCGGTGTTAGCGGTGGTCGCCCAGACCAGCGTTTGCTGATCGGCGCCGCCGCCCCTGGAACCTTCGGTGGCGAAGGCAGCGGAACGGATGGCGGCTTTCTTGTGCCTCCGCAGTACAGCACCGATATCTTCAACCTCTCGCTGACAGACGACGCATTGCTGCCGCTCACCGATAACATCGAAATCGACGGCAACAGCATGGTCTTCCCGAAAGATGAAACCACGCCCTGGGGCACCGACGGCGTGCGCTCCTACTGGCAGGCCGAGGCATCCGCAGCCACTGTCACCAAGCCCAAGTTTGGCACTGCCACCCTGCGCATGCACAAGCTGATGGCGCTGGTGCCACTGACCGACGAACTGCTGGCCGACACCAACGCGCTGGGCGGCTACCTGCCCAACCTGCTCAGTCGCTCGATCCGCTGGAAGACCAACGAAGCCATCCTCATTGGTACTGGCGCCGGTCAGCCGCTGGGTGCATTCTCTGGCGCTGCCGCGCTGGTTGTGGCCAAAGAATCCGGGCAGGCTGCCAATACGGTGGCGTTGGCAAACATCACCAAAATGATTGCCGCACTGCCGCCGGGCTCTTTCCCTAACGCCAGCTGGCTTATCACACCGGATGCACTGCCGCAACTGTTCGGTTTGACTTTGGGCAACTACCCGATTTATCTCCCGATCAACGCTGGTGCCCAGGGCAACCCATACGGCACCCTGATGGGTCGTCCGATCATGGTCAGCCAGCATGCCAGTGCTTTCTCGGCGCAAGGCGATATCGAGCTGATCGATCTGAGCTATTACCGCACCATCACCAAAGCGGGCGGTGTCCAGATGGCCTCTTCGCTGCACCTGTACTTCGATGCAGACGCCACCGCTTTCCGCGCCACCTTCCGCGTGGACGGCCAGCCCAAGATTGCGGCGCAAATCACGCAGGCCAAGGGCAGCAACAAGCTGTCTCCCTTTGTGCAACTAGGCGCTCGCTGATAGGCACCGTGTAGCCGTCGGCCAAACCACCCCAGTGGGCTGGCCGGCATCAACCAAATCATTTCATCTTTCGGAGCTATTCCATGCAAACAAACCAAAAAATCTCGGAGGGCTTGTCCCTCCTGGCATCTATCGATCCCGTCAGCCAGGGCGCAGGTACCGTCACCTCCGCCTGGGTTGCTGTGGCCAACCTGCACCAGTTTCTGGCAGTTGTTGCCACTGGCGTAATGGGCGCAGCGGCCACGCTGGACGCCAAAATCCAGCAAGCGCAAGACGGCTCGGGCACCGGCGCTAAAGACGTGACCGGTAAAGCCATCGTCCAAATCGTCAAGGCCAGCGGCGACAACAAGCAGGCCCTGATCAGCTTCAGATCATCCGATCTGGACGGCAACAACAGCTTCAGTTATGTCCGCATCAGTGCCACCGTAGGCACTGCCGCCAGCCTGATTGCAGCTTACCTGATGGGCGCTCCGCGCTTTGAAGACGCATCCACCCTGAACCAGGTGGGCGTTGTTCAGAACATCTAACGCCGCCGGGCCGGGCATGTGACCCATTCCCGGCCTTTTTTTTACCAACCGCCGCACTGGCGCACCCACAGACCAGCTACACCATGGCACTCACGCAAATTACAGCGCCCGGCAGCGAGCCAGTAACGCTCAGCGATGCCAAGAACAGGCTGCGCCTGTACGCCGATCAGACAAATGATGATGCGCTGGTAACCATGCTTATCGCTGCCGCACGCCGGCACGCCGAAATGCTGTGCGCCAGCAGCCTCATTACCCAGCAGTGGTGCCTGACGCTCGATTCATTTCCAGGCGCAACGGGCGCCGTCAAGCTCGAGCGCGGCCCGGTGCAGACCATAGACACTATCGAATACACCGCCATGGACGGCAGCACCCAGCTCATGGCCGCCACCGATTACACCTCCGTTCTGGCCATGGACCGCGCCGTTGTCTCGCCAAAATTTGGCAAAATCTGGCCCATACCGCTACCGCAAATCGGCGCCGTGCGCATCAAGTACACGGCGGGTTACGGCGGCACCGAGGTTGCCGTTCCCGAGGGCATTCGGCAATGGATACTGATGCGTATCTACACCGTCTGGCAACATCGGGACGAGCTTGAAATGGACCGTGGCAACCCGGCTTTCCCACCGTCGTTTGTCGACGGAATGCTTGACCCTTACCGGCTTTATTAACATGAAAACTGACAACAAAAAAACCATCGTGCTATTTGGCAACGCCGCCTGGATGACGCCCGAGATCGCCAACAAATACCGCGCCGGAGTCACCATTGCCGTAAACCGCGCCGTGCAGCACGCGCCCTGGGCCGATATGCTGGTGTCCATCGACGGCAACTCTGGCGCAGACACCTTTGATGGCACCAGGCTGAACGCTGTCGACATACCGCACGAGCGCGTCGTCATGTCGGCGCTTGAAACGTTGGAAATACGCAACAACACCATCGCCGCCGTGCGTATTGCAGCGCGGCAGGCGCAAGAAATCAGCCTGGTTGGCTTTGATCTTGCGGCGTATGAGGAAAAACATGCCTACCGAGGGCTGTGCGAGGCCATGGCGGCCCTGCAAACCGAATTGATGGGGGTTGGCATAACCCTGCGCATTTTGACGCCACAAGAGGCCATCTGATGGACCTTGGCAACCTCGACTGGCGCGTTCGTTTCGAGCGCAAAACAGTCAGCAGGGATGCTGCCTTTGGCAGCGAGAACATCACCTGGACCGAGGTTGGCACCTTTTGGTGCAACGTTGAGGACATCAACCCATGGCGATCCAAGACCACCAGCAACGACCTGACCCAAGGAAGCACGCAGACCAGAGTGCGCTTGCGTTACCGCAGCGATCTGGACATGTCCATGCGCATGGTCATCATGCGGCCCGACCCCATTGTTTACCAGATCGTCGGCGGCCCAACCGAGCTGGGCTGGCACGAGGGCATAGAGTTTCTGGTCGAAAGGTTTACATCGTGAGCGACGTTACCGTTACCGGCCTGTCCGAGTTGCAGGCACTGCTCGACACGCTGCCGGTCAAGATCGAGGCCAACATCATGCGCGGGGCACTGCGTGCGGGTGCCAAGCCCATGATGCAAGAGGCCAAAGATCGGGTTAGCGTGGCAAGCGGAAAACTGCGCGACGGTTTGAAAATCACCACGCGCAAGAGCAAAGGGCAGGTCATTGCCAAAATAGTGGCCACCGGCGCACACCGAAGCATCGCGCACCTGGTTGAATTCGGCACCCGTCCTCACCAGATCAAGGCCAAAGACGGCGGCGCCATCGCCTTTGGCGGCGGTATGTTCAGCCACATTGACCACCCTGGCGCCAGGCCGCGGCCGTTCATGCGCCCGGCATTTGATGCCAAGGCAGAGGATGCCGTCATTGCTGCCGGCGAGTATGTAAAAAAGCGCCTGACCAAAGAAGGCCTCGACACCTCGGAAATCCTGGTCGACGGGGATGAACCATGAGCGGTGTGGCCATCGTGCGCTATGTGCTGGCTCACAACACTGCGCTAACCGCAATTGTGCCGGCAGACAGCATCTATGGCGGGGCGGTGCCTATCAAGTCGGCGCTGCCGGCCATTGGTGTGACCAGCATAATTGCGCGCAGCAGAAACATCGTCGCCATGAACAACACAAAAAGTCTGGTCACCGAGCGCGTGCAGGTCACGGCCATGGCAAAAAGTTACGCGCAGGTCAAGGCGCTGCTGGTGCAGGTAGCGCAGTCGCTGCCCTACAACCGGGGCACCATCAACGGGTATTTGTGCGACAGCATTGTGAGCGACATCGAAGGGCCCGACCTCTATGAGACCGACCCGGTTTTGTATTTTCAGACAGCAGACTTCCAGGTGAAGTACATCAGGTAAGGCCGCAAGGCCAACAGAGCGAGCCGCTTCGGGCAACCGTAGCGGCTTTTTTTATGCCCGCCCAGCGGGTTTTTTTTATTGGAGAAACCACCATGACAGTCAGAACAGTCGTTCAGGCGCTCGCTGGGGCAACAATCAGCATCAGCGCCAACCTACCCGCAACCTACGACGCAGCCGGTTACGGCGGCACCACCATGATTTACACCGCCGTCGGCGAGGTAGAAAACTACGGCAGCCACGGCGTCACCGCCAACGTGTCCACACACGTCCCGGTCGACACCGCCGTGACGGCCAAAGTCAAAGGCTCCAAAGACTACGGCACACTTTCCCTCACCATTGGCAGCCTGCCGGGCGACGCCGGGCAGATTTTGCTCAACACGGCGTCGGAGTCCAACGCCCACTACAGCATCAAACTGTCGTACCCAGACACCACCGTGCATTACATGGACGTTTTGGTCACCAAGTTGCAATTCGTCGACGGCGCTGTCAACGACGTGCAAAAGATCAGCGTCGACCTGGCCGTATGCCGCAAGCCGGTAATCGTTGCCGCCGTTTAAACCCAATGAGCACGGACCCGGCTCGCTTCGCTCCTTAGCGGGGCGGGCGGGCTGGGCACCGGCTTTTACCACCCGCTAAGGAAAAAATTATGGATATCAAAAAATTTGCCGTTGAACCCACCGGTCGCCTGCACCTGCGCGACGCGCATGACGAACTCATGTACACCGATGACGGCCAAGCCATTGCCGTCAACCTGTACGGCCCCGGCAGCAAGCAATATGCCAAAGCCCAGGCCGCGCAGCAAAACCGCATCATCGACAAACTCAAGCGCAAGGGCAAGACCGAGCAAACGGCCGAACAGGTAGCGGCCGAAAAGGCCGAGTTTTTATCGGACTGCACGGCCGGGTTCGAGAACCTGGAATACGACAGCCTCACCGGCGATGCCCTGACCCATGCCGTCTACGCCGACATCAGCATCGGCTTCATTTCCGACCAGGTGTCCAAGTTTCTTGGCGAGTGGTCAAATTTTTTGACGGTATCGGCGAAGAACTGAGCCTGTGGGTCAGACACATGGCATGGCTGGAGGCATCGCCCGATGACAAATCACCCAGCCGCGCCGATCAAATCCGCAAAGACGGCAACGAATTATCGATGCCCGGCGTAAGCGCGGCACATGTGCTTGACCACCTGCAAGAGATTGGCCCTGCAATTGCGGGGCACGTCATCACGCACGCCGAGATTGCCGCCTGGCAAAGCAACACCGGCATCGAATTGAGCGCCTGGGAGGCCCGCATGCTGCGCCGCCTGTCTGTTGAGTATCTGGTTACCTTGAACAAAAAAGACTGCCCACCACCCTGGGCGGACGCACCTTACCTGAAGCCCGCCAAAAACACGGTGGCCGCCAACTTGCAATCATCCATCATGGAGCTTGTCAACCTATGATCGCCGGAACTCTTGAAATTCAGATGATGGCAAATATCGCTCGTTTGGCGAACGATATGAATGACGCCAAGCGTGTGGTGAACGACGGCATGGACGCCATCACCAAGGCCGCCGAGACCGCAAAAATGGCGCTTGGTGCTTTGGGTGTTACCGCCACCGCCGCCGGCTTTGTTGCGCTGATTGAAAAAACAATCGAGACCGCCGCCGCCCTGCAGCACCTGAGCGACAAAACCGGCGCATCCGTCGAAGGCCTGAGCGCCCTGCGCGCGGTGGCCAAGTTGTCGGGCACCGACATAGATTCGGTTGGCGCCGCCATGAACAAGCTGTCCAAAAACCTGATTGACGCCAAGGAAGACGGCAAAGGCGCAGCGCAGGCCATTGCGGCGCTGGGGCTTGACTTTCAAAACTTCAAAGCGCAGGCGCCAGACCAGCAAATGCTTCAAGTGGCGCTGGCGCTGAACAAGTTTGAAGATGGCGCCGGTAAAAGCCAGGCCGCCATGCTGTTGTTTGGCAAGGCCGGCGCTGAAATGCTGCCCATGCTTAAAGACCTGGCGGAAAAAGGGGCGCTCAACGGCAAGGTAACTGCCGAGCAAGCCAGGCAGGCCGAAGAGTTCGAAAAGTCCATGATCCGCGCCAAAACATCGGTGGAAGGCGCCATCCGTTCGGCCATTCTGCCGTTGATCGAGTACATCGGCGCTCTCAAACCCCTGTTTATTGCCGCTGTTGAAATCGTCGGTGCTTATGTGGCACTGTTTATCGCCTTACCCGCCGTGGTGACGGTTTTTGTAGGCGTCCTGAATGCCTTGACGGTAGCCACCACAGCCAGCACCGGTGCGATGGGTTTCTTCGGTACAACCGTGGCCACCATCGGCCCGACTTTTGAGGCGCTGACCGCCACCATGGGCGTCTGGAAAACCGCTGCCCTGCTTGGCTTCGGAATGGTAGCTGCCGCCTTTGCCGGTTGGAAGATCGGTGAATATTTAACAGAAAATTTCGTCGAAGCGCGCCTGGCTGGTGTGGCCTTTGTCGACGGCACCATGACTGGGTGGCAGTACATCAAGTACGGTGCCGAAG